>JAUWHU010000583.1 GCA_030605705.1 Thermoflexia bacterium
TGCCACGCGGAAGCCAATGCCGTGCGAGCGGTTGTCCGGCCGGCTGCACTCGCGCACCGAGGTGCGGGCCGAGTCGAGGGAGAAGTTCCAGGCCCCGCCCCGGATCACTTTGGTCTGGGTATCGAAGTCGCTGCTGGTCCATTCCCAGACGTTGCCGGCCATGTCTAACAGTCCGTAGGGGCTGGCACCCTCCAAGTAGAGGCCCACCGGCGTCAGTCCTCCCAGTCCGCTCTCCCGGCTGTTGGCATACGCAGGATTGGCGACCTCGCCCCAGGGGAAGGTGCGCCCATCGTCACCACGAGCCGCCCGTTCCCATTCCTCTTCCGTCGGCAGACGCCCTTCCACCCACGCGCAGTAGATTTGCGCCTCGTGTAGTGTGATGAGGACGACGGGTTGATTGGAGCGTCCCTCCGAGTAACGACGGCTCTCAGGGTCCCAGTTGTAGGAATGCGCCCAATCGGCATCTACAAAAGGCGCCGGCAACTCTGGATGGGTTTCCAGGAAACGCGCATACTGAGCATTGGTGACCGGATACTTTCCGATGCGGTATCCCGGCAGGTAGCGGGCATCTCCTGCGTCGCCGTAGCTGAACTCGCCGCCGGGGATCTCCAGCACGGCAGCAAAGTCCCGCGCATCGCCGAGGTAGCCCAGTGCCCAGCCGGCCGAAAGCCGCTGCGGCCAGGATGCCACACGTTCCCCGGTGAGGAAGGGGAGCAACGCGGCGCGGTACTCGCGCTGTTTCTGTTGCTGTCGCACCACCCCCACCGCAGCGCGGATGCGGGTATGGTCGCTGCTCAAGAGATCGTTGAACAGCCGTTGGGAGGGCAGGGTTTCCGTTGCTGTTTCGTAGCTTGTGGGGAGGATCAGGTGAATGTAGGCGGCGATCTGGGTCGGCGTCAGATTGGCAAAAGGTACCCCTACTCGCAACATCCGCATCAAAGGGCGGATACTCGTGTAGCGTTCCACCAGCGAGGTCGCTGCCGGTTCGGTAGTCGTCACTAACGGCAGGATCTCCTCACGGCCGGTAGCCAACAATTCCAGCTCGTGGATCAAATTGGGGTACTCCAGGAGGTCGTGATAGAGCTCGCGGAAACGGGCCTGGATCACCACCAGCTTAGCCAGCAGTACCGGCTCCACCGGTTCCAGTAGCCCGCGTGAAGCGCGCTTCCGCGCCAATGCCTGCAGGAGGCTGAAAATGTTGAGCGTGCGTTTGACCATCCTGGGGTTGGGAGCCAGGCCGGAGGTGAAGACACGAGATACTTCGGCGGGCAGGCCCGGGGCGGCATCCGCCAAAAAGTGCAAGAGCTGTTCCTCCTCCAGGGGGGGCAGGTAAAAAGGTAACTGTACCAGTTTTTCTAAATAGCTTTCTCCCAAACCCTCATCCTGGGAACCATAGCGCTTTCGGATTACATCCTCGACCCGTTTGTGGTCGGCAGCCAACAAAAAAACGCAGCCGGGAGCATCGAGGAAAATCTTGATGGTCTCTAACACCTCCAGAGCACGGTCGGGCAAACAGCGGTCCAGATCGTCCACACAGATGACTAACAGGCCATTGCGACGCCAAACGTACTCGCCGACCAGGTGCGCGAAGCCGCCCTGGAACTCCTCCAGGAACTTCAGTTGGCGACGGTGGATTTCTATCTCTTTCCGGTGAAAAGCCTTAGCCACGTCTTCCACAGAGGAGAGATCGCCTTCCAGCAAGGTCAGCCATTCCTTCAAATTCTCCGGCGAGGGGACCAGAGAAAGACCCAGGTGCAGCGCGCCCTTCCCCAATTTAGGCCAGTCAATCTCCAGGGAACCTCGTTGTTTGCGATTCACATCTGCGTACAGGCGGGTCTCCCAATCCTCGATCCGCTGCTTGTCCTCCGGCGACATCTCCATCTCCTGCAGTCCTTCCAGCACCCGCAGCAGGAGCGAACGCCAGATCGCGCCCTTGTCGCGCTCGTACTGCCAGGCATTGAACCAGACGATATGCGTCCGGCGGTGTTCCTCCGTGCGGCGTCCCAACAGGTTTCCGGCCAGCAGGCGCATGAGGCTGGTTTTTCCCGTCCCCCACGGCCCAAAGAGGCCGATTGTGATCGGGGTGTGGGCCTGGAGCACGATGTCACTGAGAGCGTCGGCGTAATCGAGAAAATCGAAACGGTCCTGTGCGGCGTTCAGGATCGGTTGGTCATTCCAAAACGAGGTCTCCATCATCATACCCCCTGTGTGCTAACCGGTTTATAACCAAAATTATAGCATAGCGCGGCAAAGTCGCAAATATGCAAATGTGCAAATGGCGAATGGCAAATGGCAAATGACAGACCATAATTTTTGCACCTAACGCAAATCTTGTAGGGTAATTCTATGAGGCTACTGAAAAAACCAAGAATTTCACCACGGGCCGAAGGTATGAGCAGGCAGTGCCTATAACACAGAGGACACAGAGTTTTCTTATTTTTACTCCGTGTTCTCTGTGGTGAGATGACTTTTTTCAGGGGGGGTGCATTCTATATTATCCGCCAAATATCAAATGGGGACTGGGGACGGGTAATCCGTCCGGTTACTTTCATCCGCTGAACCACGAAGCAAGCCACTTGTGGACAGAACGGTGCGTGATAGGATAAGCTGGCTGTAAAGTAAAACTCAACACAAGGAGCAAACACCATGCGTACAGAAGAATATATCAAATTGGAAGATACCTACGGCGCACACAACTACCATCCTCTGGACATCGTCCTCGCGCGCGGAGAAGGCGTCTGGGTGTGGGACGTGGAGGGCCACAAGTACCTGGATTGTCTCAGCGCCTACTCCGCGTTGAACCAGGGACACCGTCACCCCCGGATCATCAAAGCTATGTTGGATCAGGCCGCGAAACTCACCCTCACCTCGCGCGCCTTCCGCAATGATCAATTGCCCTTGTTGGCGCAGGAACTCTGCGAGCTCACCGGCTACGAGATGATGTTGCCCATGAACTCCGGCGCCGAGGCTGTCGAGACGGCGCTGAAGGCCGCCCGCCTGTGGGGCTACAAGGTCAAGGGCATCCCGGAGAATCAGGCCGAGATCATCGTCTGCGACCACAACTTCCACGGACGGACCATCACCATTATCACCTTCTCTCCCGAACAACTTTATAAGGATGGGTTTGGCCCCTTCACGCCCGGCTTCAAGATGATCCCCTACGGAGACGCCGAGGCGTTAGAAGCGGCCATCACCCCCCACACCGCCGCGTTCCTCGTGGAGCCGATCCAGGGCGAGGGCGGCGTCATCATCCCGCCGGAAGGGTACCTGCGGCAGGCCCGCGAGATCTGCGACCGTCACCGCGTGCTGTTCGTCGCCGATGAGATCCAGAGCGGCCTGGGGCGCGCCGGCAAGCTCTTCGCCTGCGATTGGGAAGACGTCAAGCCCGATATAACCATCATCGGGAAGGCGTTCTCCGGCGGCATGTTCCCCATCTCTGCCGTGGTCGGGATGCGCGAGGTGCTAGGGCTGTTCAAGCCCGGCAGCCACGGCTCCACTTTCGGTGGCAGCCCGCTGGCCTGCGCCGTGGCCCGCGAATCCCTCAAAGTCATCGTGGAAGAGCGTCTGCCGGAGCGCTCCCGAGAGCTGGGCGACTACTTCAAGGCACAGCTTCAGGCCATCCATAGCCCCTACGTCAAAGAAATTCGTGGCAAGGGCTTGTTCATCGGTGTGGAGTTGAAAGACGATGTGGGTGGTGCGCGCCCCTTCTGCGAGGCCCTGAAAGAACGGGGCATCTTAGCGAAAGAGACCCACGACACGGTGATCCGCTTCGCTCCGCCATTGATCATCAGCAAGGAAGAGTTGGATTGGGCGCTGAGCGAAATCCGCGCTGTGCTGACCAAATAGTGGCTGTCCAGATCTCCGAGGTCTCACAGGGCTTTTGCGCGACAGTATTCTCGCTCAATACGACATATCTTGTCTATGAAGCTCTTACTGGAGACCTTGGAGGTCTTAGTGATAGGTTCGTAGTAGCGACTTTAGTCGCTCCCCCGCTCCGGCGGGGGCTTTTTTGTGCCGCCCGCCTTGTGCTGGCGACCAATTTCCCTTATAATGAAGGTGAAGTTCACTAATCAAGGGGGGAACAGAATGAACACACCCGTAGATGTTCTAAAGACAGCCGACCTCTTCACCGGGCTGACACAGGAGCAGATCGCAACTATCACAGCCTTGGGGGAACGCCACACCTACCACAAACACGACCTCATCATTTGCGCCGGGGAATGGGACGATGCTTTCTACATCGTCCTGAGTGGTCAAGTGGAGGTGATATCCGAAGAGGCGCAGGGCACTCCCACGCTGGTCGTGCTGGGCGCCGGACAAGGGTTCGGGGAGATGGCGGTACTGGATGCCGGCCCCCGTTCCGCCACCATTCGCTGCATCTCCGAGCGGGCTGAAGTTTTCGCCATCGCGGGGCGACGCCTGCTGCAGCTTTGCCGGCGAGAGAGCGACATTGGCCAGCAGCTCATGTACAACCTGGCGCGAGACCTGGCTTTCAAGCTGCGCCACCGCAATCTTGCGCTCCAATCGCCTGAGGAGGGGGTGAGCCGATGATCTACAAAATCAGCTATGTGATCATCGGCGGACGGCATCCCGGAGCTATCGTCAACCAGGATCACATGCCTTACATCGGAGAAAAAGTGCAGATTGGGGAGCTGTGGTACGCGGTTCAAGAGATCAAAGACTTATTGCCGCCCCAAAGAAACTTTGCCTACCTGCATGTGACCTGCCAGCCGACGAAGCCACCGGCGAAGCAGAACTGACCGTCTCGCCCTCCCTGGCTCACAGGCCGCTCAGGAAGTTAATCGCCAGACGCGGGGTGATGGTAGCCTCTACCCACGCGGCTAACAGCAGGAGCGGAAGCACCACCGCCACGAAGAGCTTCACAAAATGGCCCAGCTCCCGCATGATGCCCAGCATCCCGCCCCCTTTCTCAGCTGAGCGCAAGAGCATCACTGCCGTGTGCATGGCTTGAGCGGTCGCCAGTATCGCGGCAGGGAGCTCGAGAATTCCATGGGGCAGTACCAGCAAGGACAAAAATGTCCACGGATTCATCCCCCACCGTTGAATCTCCACAAACATGTAGGCGATGATGGCTATAGGTGCGACGAGCAACAATTCAGCCAATGTCCCCAGCGAGAAGAGAGCAAAGAAAGCCGCCGCCAGCAGAGCGCGGACATTGTTCCAGAAAATCGCGCTGACAGAAAAGTCGGATAACAATCCCGTCGTCTTGACCGCGGTCTGCAAAGACGCCATATCCTTGAACGCCGAAAAATCAATGGCCTGCACCGGTAGAGGAAAGTGAACCGCTCCCCACCAACCTATTAACGCTCCGCCTCCCAGCGTTACCAATACAGTGAAGAGTAGAGCCATCCACATGGCCCGCACAAGTCGCGGAACCTCCCGGCCATACAGGTTCTTCACTCCCCCTTGAGGCCGTAATGCCTCCCAGAAGGTCCGCAGCCCGCTCTCAAAATCAATACTATCAATCTCACGCCCCAGCACGTGCTCGCGGTTGAAGGTGGCTATGCCCATACGGATCAACAACACGTTGAGGACGGTCAGGCCCAGCGCGACCAGCCAGAGCAGCGCGTAATCGCCAAACAACAGCAGGCCGGCCTCGCCCTGGAGCAAGAAAGCCATCGGGACAATGATGAAACTCGCCATGAGATTAGCGGCGCGCACACTCGTGGATTGCGTGGAGGCGATCACGGCCGCGCTCACCATCACCAGCGACTGCGCCGTGGCTAACACCAGGGCAACGATGAAAAGGGAGAGGGTAGGCCACCAGTGCACGGTGAAGCCCAACAACAGCACGTAAAAAATCATGCCGATGTAGCTGGCTGCCACCGGCGGGATCGTCGCGGCCAGGAGCTTGCCGATGTACAGCTGCCGGTCGCTCAAGGGCGTCGCCAAAAGAGCCTCCAGGCTGCGACGCTCTTTTTCCCCCACAAAGGTCTCCAGGGCGATCACCAACGAGAAGGTGCTGGGGAAAAATCCAACCACCAGCATCAAGAAGGGGAACAGTCGCTGCATGATCAGCTCGGCTCCATAGCGGTTGACGAAAGCCAGGCCCTTGCTCGCGGCGATGTTCGCCAGGAAGGGGAAGATCGTGATCAGGAGCAGCACCGGCGCGACGATCCGCCAATCCCGTAAGGTATCCTTGACCTCCCGGCGTGTGAGTACGAGGGCGGGGCGCAATTCTGCCACCACCCTCTGCTCATATTCCTGCAGTCGTTTCTTTAGGCCCACCGCACGCTTCGCCATTTTACATTCCCTCCGCGACGACCCGCAGGTACACAGATTCCAGACTACGCGGCACTTCTTGCAACGAAATCACCGGCATGTCGGCCTCCAGGAGCGCGCGCAAGATCAGGGGATTCACTTGCTCTGGCTGTTCCGCGCGGTAGTGGACCCATCCCGTGCTGGCCCCTTCCACCGAGGCGAACTGGGAAACGACTGCCGCCGCACCGTTCGCCGCTGATGGCGCGAAACGCACCTCCAGCAGCGGGAAGCCCAACAGGCGCGTCTTCAATTCCGCCGGCGTCCCCAGCTCCACGATCCGCCCCCGTCGAATGATGGCGATGCGGTCCGCCAGTTCCTCGGCCTCCGGTAAATTATGTGTGCAGATCACGATCGCGCGCTGCCCATCCCGCAACTGGAGAATGGTATCTCGCACCAGGCGCGCACCCATCGGATCCAACGTTGAAGTGGGTTCATCGAGGAGCAAGACGGGCGGTTCATGCAACAGGGCGCGTACCAGAGCGATCTTTTGCTTCATGCCCCTGGAATACTCCCCCAGGCGGCGATCCAGCGACTCGCTCATGTGAAACCAATCGGCCAGGTCATGGATGCGTTCCCCACGTTTGGAGACGGACAGCCCGCGAATTTCGCCGAAGAAATCTAAATACTCACGGCCGGACATCCGCATGTACAGCCCCGGCGACTCGGTGAGCAAGCCTACGTTACAGCGGACATCACTGGCCTGAGTGACTGTGTCATACCCCGCCACGCGGGCCTTCCCGGCGGTAGGTTTGAGGATCGCCGAGAGCATCCGTACCGTGGTCGTCTTGCCCGCGCCATTCGGCCCGACCAGTGCCAATATCTCACCTGCCGGCACAGTCAGGCTGATTTGATCCACGGCCAAGATGGCGTCAAAACGCTTCGTGAGGTGTTCTAATTCTAGCATCACCAACTCTCCTCTAACCTGGATATCTCATTATACCCTGACGCGGCAAAGCTGCAAAATCACAAACTTGCCATTCATCATTCATCATTCATCATTCATCATTCGCCATTCATCATTTGCTCATTTGCCATTCATCATTTGCTCATTTGCCATTCTCCCATTTGTCATTTTCTTCAGACTCTGGTAAGATTAGCAAAGTGAATTATCGCACTGTGGTAAAAGTGACACATCTCTTCCCAAAAGCTCTAAGCCCCCGTCCCCGGGGGCGGGTTGACGAGGAAACTTGCCCTGGGGACGCCCCCGAGACGGGGGCTGGGAGCAGTGTAAGTGTGGCTTTTGCCCCTGTGCGAATTATCCCAACATCGGGGGCTTAACGTATGCAAACGAACTGGCTCTGGGGATATTTGATCCCCATCGGTATTCTGCTCTTAACGTGGGGCGGGCTTCCACCCCATAAGGCGCGCCGCATCACGCCGCTGGCGGCTCTGGCCCTGGCGTTGGCGGTGCTCGGTTACTGGCTCGTGGGTTACGCCTTTCACCTGGGAGGTGCTCACGCCGTCAATCTTGACTACCCAGCGCTAGGGGGACTTGACGCGCTGTACGCCCACGACTCGAATTGGGGCATGTTTGGGATGACCGGCTTTGCTCTGTTGGGAGATGAAGTCATGCCTACTGCCCTTTCCCTCTTTCTCGCCTATCTGCCGTTGATCTCTTCTGCTGTGCTGTTGCTGGTGCTGGCGCTGGCCGAAACGCGGCGTTGGCTCGTGATCGTTGCGGGCGCGTTAGCCGGGGCCGTGGTGGTCCCCGTCGCCGCGTGTTGGGCCTGGGGAAGCGGCTGGCTGGCGCACTCAGGTGAAACGCTGTCGCTGGGTCACGGTTTCGCCGACTTCGGGGGCAGCGGCCTCCTGCTTTGGCTGCCGGCTATGATGGCTACCGGCATCCTCCTCTTCCAACCGCGCCGCTCCGTGGAGGAGCCTCTCGCGCCGCCGCCGGCTTATTTCCCGCTGTTGGCTAACTTAGGCGCGCTGCTATTGGGCATTGGATGGGTTGGCTGGTCGCTCTCCGGCCCCTTCCACACCTACGGCGCGACGCTGGACTGGAACCGCGCGGCCCTCAGCGCTTTCTTAGGTATGGCCGGGGCCGTTCTCACGTCACAGCTCTACGCCTGGCTCGTCACCGGCGAGATCGAACCGTTAATGGCGGCGCGCGGGATGGCTGCCGGATGGGGCGCGGCACTGGCAGGGGCGGCTTTCCTGCCGCCGTGGGCCGCACTCATCGTGGGACTCATCGCCGGGTTGCTCTTCCCCCTCGTGCTCTACGTCAGCGAAATTGGGTTGCGCCTCAAGGATGCGGCTGCCGTCGTGGCGCTGGGGGTGGTCGGCGGATTCTGGGGGCTGCTCAGCGTGGGTCTCCTGGCCGACGGTCGCTGGGGACAGGGATGGAACGGCAGCGGCGCGGAAACTTCCCTGGGCGTGACCGGTCTCTTCGCCGATGGGGGCGGTGGGCAGCTCCTGGCGCAGTTTGTCGGGTTGCTGGCGCTGGGCCTCTGGGGGTTGCTCTGGGGGGCGCTGCTCGGCGGGATCAGCCGCCTGACTCTGCCACAGGTACGCCAAACCCCGGCAGTAGAGCTCGCGGAGGAGCGAGAAGAGGCGGTTCTCAGCGACAGGGAAACAGAAACGCAGCTGGAGATCGTGCCGGAACCGGAAACGGCGTCTGAGGATGTGCCGCATCCCACGGCGTAAAGGCAAACACAGATGCGCGTCATCGCCGGAAAAGCCAAAGGCCGTACACTGCGTTCCGTCCCCGGCCCCGGGACGCGACCCATCACGAACCGCGCCAAAGCCGCGCTTTTCAGCATCCTGAACCCCGAGCTGCCCGGCTGTCGTTTCCTCGACCTCTTCGCCGGCACGGGACAAGTGGGCATTGAGGCCCTCAGCCGGGGGGCGGAACGGGCCGTGTTCGTGGAGCGCGGGCAGGCCGCGCTGCGCACCATCCGCGCGAATCTAACGCTGACGCAATTGCAGATTGGGGCAGAGGTTATCCCGGCGGATGTTTTTCGTTATCTGGCCCGTCCCCCGGAAGCCTTCGATTACGTCTACGTGGCCCCGCCCCAGTACCGGGGCTTGTGGGTACAAACCCTCCGGCATCTTGACCTGCATCCTGCGTGGTTAGTGGACGATGGGTGGGCCATTGTGCAGATTCACCCGCAGGAATACGAACCGCAGACCTTGGAACACCTGGAACTGTTCGACCAGCGTCAATACGGCAGTGTGATGCTGTGCTTTTATCAACGCCGGCTGTAGAGGCGAGCAGCGAAGGCTTGTAGTAAGCGGTTCAGAGCGACTGAAGTCGCCACTACGTTCTCACAGCGAAGGCTTGTAGTAGGCGATTTATCGCCGTGATTCTAGCTCGGGCCGGTCTCCCGGCCGTGTCCGTCTGTGGCTCGGTCAGCGTAGTTTGGGGCGGAAGGCCCCAATGAGATCGGCCACAGCTGTGGGTGGTATTTTCGAGGCAGTGGTAAGGGGGGGGAGAGTGAGGGGGACGAAGTCCCCCCCTCACTCTCTCTATTCCCCCTCCCCCAAGAATTTTTGGGGGAGGGGGGCAGGGGGGTGGGGGTTGTTACGGAAGCCTGAGTAATACCAACGGGGCGTGGATTTCCACGCCCCGTTGGTTTGTCTCACGACTCAGCGAGCCGCGACCATTTGGGGAATCCGTGTCTTGCGCTCCAGCCAGCCCAACAGGCGGTTTGTGGCGAAAGTCAGCAAGAAGTAGATGACCGCCGTCACCGTGAAGATCAGGAAGGGCGCGTAGAGGCGCGCGGCGACCTGTTGGGCGCGGCGCAGCAGCTCCGGCAACCCCACCACGTAGACCAGGGAGGAATCCTTGACCACTATGGCCGCTTCATTGGACCAGCCGGCGATGGCGTTACGGAACGCCTGCGGGAGAATCACCGTGATGATGGCCTGGCGGTGCGACATACCTAACGCACGCGCCGCCATCATCTGCCCCGGGCTGACAGATTGCAGCGCGCCACGGAAGATCTCCGCTTGATAGGCGCTGCTGCAAACCCCCAACGCCACGCATCCTGCCAGGAAAGGTGGTAAGTCAATCAGGGCGGCCAGCATGTAGTAGATGATGAAGAGCACGATGAGCGAAGGGAAACCTCGCAAGACCACCACGTACACGGCGGCGAAGTTCTGTGCCGCACGCCTACCATAGACGCGCAACAGAGCCAGCAGCACCCCGATGACCAGCCCCACCGTCAGGGCAACGACAGTCACCCCCAGCGTGTAGCCTATTCCCCCCAGGATGTAGGGGAGGGCCTGTAACATCTCCCGCCACATGGATTACATCATTCCCCGGCTAAGTACTGCTCGCCCAAACCCTCGATGAAGCCTGAGTCTTGCAGGTCTTTGATGACCCGATCGAACTCCGCCAGTAATTCGGCAGACCCTTCAGGCACGGCGATGGACATGTGTTCGGACGAGAAAAGGGTCTCCAGGGCTATCTCCACCCCGCCCTGGCCCGCGAAGGCCGACGCGACGAAGTAATCCAGGGCCACCACGTCAACCCGGCCACTCTTGAGATCAAGGATGGCCTGTTCGGCGCGCTCGTAGCGATGGATCTCGTCGCCGGGCAGATTCTCTGTGGCCCAGTCATCCTGGATGGTGCCGGTTTGCACCCCGATGATCTTGCCGGCCATGTCTTCCTTATCGTTGACGACGATCCCCGAGCCTGTGGCGACCAGCACGGCGTCCTTCCCGATGTAATAAGGTTGCGTGAAATCCACTTCCTCATCCCGCTCGGGGGTCGCGCTCATGGCTGCGATCACGGCGTCAATCTTGCCGGTCTGGAGAGCGCCGATCAAGCCATCGAAGCCGATATCTTGCCAGACGATCTCCAAATCCAGCTGCCGCCCGATCTCTTCCATGAGTTTTACATCGAACCCGTCGAATTCATCGTTTTCGTTCATAAATTCGAAGGGGGGATAGTCAGCCGAGGTACCTATCACCAGCTTGCCGGCCTCCTGAACACGTTCCCAGTCATTCGCCGGCTCAGATTTACAGCCGGCCATTGCGGTCAATAGCAATGCCAACACCAAAAAAAGCGATCCTATCTTCCAGCGATTCATATCTCCTCCTAAAAATTAAGCTTGAGTCTAAACAACAGCGAAACAACACCGTCAAGGGACTGGTCAAGCGCCGCTCCTCCCTGAAGGACACTCACATTATAAGGAAAACATGAGGAGAAGTCAACCGCGACTTTGCCACGGGGAAATCACTTCAGGTATTCTCACCACGGAGAACACGGAGAAAAAATAAGAAAACTCTGTGTCAATGAGCACTGCCTGCCCACACCTCCGGTCTGTGGTGAGACATCTTTTTTCAAGGGAATCCGTGTTTATCCGTGAGAATCCGTATCCCAAAGTCCAGCAAGAGCGCAATTTGGAAATCGCGGCTACTTACTACGTAAAACAAAAATCTTAGCGTCTTTGCGCCTTTGCGTTAAAAAATCCGTGTTTATCTGTGAGAATCCGTGTCCCATCCGAGGGTTAATTACCCAGGTCCAAAAATTGATTGGTGAACGCCTCGCTCACATCCACCGGCGCGGCGAGCGCGCCGTACTTCAACAACGTGTCGGCGAGGGCCTGCCACTGCTCCGCCGTCTGCCAGCCGACGGGATGATCGCCAGCGTGCGCGTCTCGCAGCTCCGTCTCCAGCATGAAGCGCATGTGATCGGGGTCGGCCTCCGGCCCGGCGTAACGCATCACGATGTCCACGGCCTCGTCGGGGTGTTCCCCGGCGTAGGCGATGCCGCGCAGCGCGGCCCGCAGAAAACGCTCCAGTTGCGCTGGTTTCTGGGCGATGATGTCCGACGTGGTCACGTAAGCTAACCCCAGCGTGGGGATGCCGTGATCGGCGGCCTCCCATTGGACCAGCTCGTAGCCCCACTTCTGTAACAGGTACGGCTCGTTGGAGTTGTAGACGGGGTAGACATCCACCAGCCCCTGCGCCAGCACGCGGGGATCGAAGCCTACGTTGATGAGCTCGACGTCCTCTTCCGTCAGCCCGGCGACGTCTAACAGCGCCGGTAAATCGGGCGGCGGCGTCCCCTTGAAGCCGATCCT
>JAUWHU010000430.1 GCA_030605705.1 Thermoflexia bacterium
CGACCTCCTCTAAGCCCGCACCGCTCAGTGTGGCCCGGTGCAGGTATACTCAATGACCACGTAGTATCCCTTGACATCGGTGTCCGCGAGTGACCAACGCAAGTAGTAGGTATAGTTTTGGTTGTCTATCGTGGCGTAAGATATCGAGCCGTCGTAACTGCTACCGTTGCCGCCACTACCGCTGGTTTGGACCTCTGCCATAAGGAGGTAACTGCCAGTATTGGTGCCTCTTCTCAATGCTGCCGTTCCACCATAGATTGAGGTATCGGACCAGTACCAGGTCATCTTGGTCACTGTAGCTCCATGGGGCAACTGCACCGGGGCGTAGTATCTATCACTATTGCCGTCGTTGTTGCGCAGTTGGCCTCCGAAGTTTGTGAAATCGTACTGGTCTTCCTTGGGTCCGAAGGCAGCGGCCGAGACGGACACGTAGCCGGTCTGGGTGGCCCACGAAACAGCGCCGGTCTCGGTGACCGTGAAGATGGCGGTGTTTGCGTCGTTGAGGACGCGGAACTGCGAGGTTGAGTTGCTGTCGTCGTCGAGGTGGATATCTACGTAGTCGTTGCTGTGGAGTACCAGGTCGCTGCTGTCCAGCCTATTGGCATAGATGGTGCCGTCGTAAAGCTGCAGGTCGCCGCCTGTACCCCTCGCGCACACGCCGTAGCCGCTGCTACTGGCGCTCCGGCCGAACACGCCATAGTCGCCATTACTGTAGCCGTACACGCCTATGTCGCTATGGCTGTTGCCGTACACGCCGTAGCCGCTGTTGCTTTGGCCGCGCACGCCCTCCCCGGCCCCACTGTTGATACCCTCCAGCATCGCGCCGCCATCGGTGCCGGTGATGATCAGCCCGGTGCCCGTCCCGCTCCAGGTCTCGCCCCAGTGGTCGTGCGTGGCGGGGGCGTAGACGCCGTCGTGGTCGTGGTCGCCGGCAGCGACCTGGTTGGCCCCTGTGCCGACGATGCCGCTGATTTCGCTCCACGCGACCGTGTCGTCGGTATTGTCGGTGTTATCAGCAAAACCGGCCGGTACATCGTTCAGCCCGCTCCAGGGGGCGCTCGTCGCGTACAGGGCATACGGCGCGGCGGCGAGTTCCTGGCGCGGGCTGAGAGTCGTGGCGCCGCTACCACAATCTACCGCGATCTCCAGCCAGCGCGCGTCTCCAGTGAAGGCGCTGTCGCCAAAGTCCAATTGGACGGTGAAGTAACCGGCGCTCACCTCCTCGCTGAGCTTGGTTACGGTACCCAACAGCGTGCCGCCGGTGGGTGGGGTTCCAGTACCCGCTTCATCGTACAGTTTGAATGTGAGGTCACAGGTCCCGTCCACGGGGCCACTGGCGTCGTTCAGACGGCCCTGATAGGTGAACCCGGTACCCAGGTTTACGCTGAGCGTCGAAGCGGCACCGGTGATGCCTATAGGCCCCTGCGCTAAAGTCTGGCGGGCCATCATAGTTCCGCTGCCCAGAGCCAACACGAGCACCAGAGCCAGCAGAGATTTGAACATAGTGTTGCGTTTCATCTTAGGTTTCCTCCTTAATCAAGTTTTTGGATTGGTCATTGGTCACTACTCGGGTTCAAAACACTGCTCAAAGCGGGCGTGCCGCCCGCGTTGCCAGCGCCGGACGGCACGTCCGCCGCGAGCCCGAGTAGTTACGGTCATTGGGTCATTAGGGTCAGTTATGCTTTCATTTGCTGTTCCTCCTTTCATCGCTTATCTCCCTTCGGCGGGCTCACGACACCGCCTCGTCGGGTCAGCCAGACCAGGCCCAGGCCGGCCAGGAGGACGCCTGCCCCTGGCAGCAGCCCTCTCTGCAGAGGCCGGCCCGGCGCGGCTTCCAGTGCCGCCAACCGTTCGGCTGAGCGCTCACGGCGAAGCCTGCCCTACAGTGGCCTACGGATAACCCCGCACCACCAGCGGCAGGTAAACGTACCGCCAGATTGGTGTGAGGGTAATGGTGTGGGTGTCGCTGACCACCCCGCCGCAGTTGGCGGCCGTGACGGTGATGGCTTTGGCGCCCGTG
>JAUWHU010000143.1 GCA_030605705.1 Thermoflexia bacterium
GACGGGCCGACGTTGCTGCTGACCGGGCAGGCCCGCGAGGCGCAGGAGGCGGGCGGGACGTGGTCACAGATTTTCAAGCGCGAGTCCTGGCAAAATCGCTCCCAGCCGGTGGCCGTTCTCCTCTGGTGGGCCATGTTGACCCTGCTGGGCTGGTTGGCGTTTCCGTGGCTCACCCTGGCTTTCCCGGCCCTGCGCGACCGGGGCTATGGCCTGGCGCGGGCGGCGGGGCTGTTGCTGTGGGCCTATCCTGCCTGGCTGCTCTCCGCGCTGCACCTGATCCCCCATACCCGCTGGCTACTGTGGGGCGTTTTCCTGGCCTGGGGATGCGCTACCGCGCTCCTGGTGCGCTCTCGCCGAGGTGAGTTCACGGCTTACATCAAGGCTAACTGGCGCGAGCTCCTCAGAATCGAAGCGATCTTTGCCGTTCTGTATTTGGGATGGGTCATAGTGCGCTACCTTAACCCTGATTTCTACCATCTCGTCGCCGGCGGCGAGAAGCCGATGGATTTCGCCTACCTCAACGCCGTGCTCAAATCCACCCGGTTCCCGCCCTACGACCCCTGGTTCGCCGGGGGGGTGATGAACTACTACTACTTCGGCTTTGTCCTGGTCGGCTCGCTGATCAAGGCGCTGGGGATCGCGCCGGGCGTCGCCTACAACTTGGCGGTTCCCACGCTCTTCGCCATGACCGGGGTGGGGGCCTACACGCTGGCTGCCAACTTAGCCGGCGGTGATGCGCGCCGCGCGCGGCGGGCGGGCTTATGGGGCGTGGCGCTGGTGCTCCTGTTGGGAAACTTAGGGGAGCTGCAATTGCTCCTCAAGGGGCTGGCCGAGATCGGGCAGGTCTCATTCACCAGCTGGATCCCCGGCTACGAGATGTTGGTTTCCGCCGCCGTGGGCCTCTGGAAGATGCTTTTCAAGGACGCGAGTTTGTCGTTCCGCCCGGAGTGGTGGTATTGGAACGCCACGCGCATCATCCCGCCGGGGCCGGGCGAGGTCGCCGGCCCGATCAACGAATTTCCGCTTTTCACCTTCCTCTACGCCGATCTCCACGCCCACGCGATGGCCTTACCCCTGACCCAGGTGGCCTTAGGCGTGGCGTTGCAATGGGGATTGCGCAAAGATTCCGCTCCCCGGCCGGCAACCGGCGGATGGGGCCGGCTGCGCGCCTGGCTGCCGCAGTCGTGGGCTACGTTCCTGCTGGGCGCGCTGGTCGCGGGCGCGTTGCGCGCCACCAATACCTGGGATTATCCGACCTATCTGGGCCTGATGGCGCTGGGATACTTGTTACCTTTGCTTCAAACGTACACTGCCGGCGACGACGAAATACTCGCGCCGCGTCCCTTCCCCTACCGGCAGCTCCTGGTACCGGTCGCTTTGTTCGTCCTGGCCGAGCTACTCTTCCGCCCTTACAGCGTACACTACGTGACCGTTTACACACATCTCAATTTGTGGGAGGGCCGGAAAACTCCCCTGGGAGCCTACTTCCTCGTCCACGGACACCTGCTCATCCCCCTGGCGATCCTGGCGCTGGCTCAAGGCCGCGCGATGTTACGGCGGATGCTGCAGGGCGACGGTCTCCGCGTGTTGGGTCTGCCGCTGGCGGTGGTGCTGATCGCGAGTCTCTTGTTGACGTTGACCTTGCTCAATTTCGGGGTTGTCATGGCCGGGGTCGCCATCCCCTTGGGGATGTTAGTCGCGTTGCTGTTGTTGGACCCGGAGCAGTCGCCGCGCTTCCGCCTGCTCTGGCTGTGGGTGGGCAGCGCGCTGGCTCTCACTGTGCTGGTCGAAGTGGTAGTGCTGGCAGGGGACATCGGGCGGATGAACACCGTCTTCAAGTTTTACTTCCAGGTGTGGATGCTGCGGGCGCTGAGCGCAGCTGTGGCGCTGGAACGACTCTGGAGTTACCTCTGGAACAGCCAGGAGGATGGGGACGAGCAATTAGCGCAGCTCCTCCCGCGCAAAAATTACGCCCTGAACGATATGCTGTTGGCTCTGCTGGCGGGTTTGCTCTTGGCGACGGCTCTGTATCCGCTACTGGCGATTCCGGCCAAGACCCACGATCGCTGGGCCAAAGACGCGCCGCACACGTTAGATGGCCTATCCTCACTTCCTTACGTCACGTTATACGAATACAATCAGAGTATCCCTCTGGCGACGGATACCTCCGTCATCCACTGGCTGCAAGAGAATGTACCCGGCTCGCCGGCGATCATGGAGGCCAACGCTGCCGTGGAGTACATCACCTGGGGGAACCGCATGAGCATCTACACCGGCTTGCCGGACGTGGTGGGCTGGCGCTGGCACCAGGTACAGCAGCGGATGGTGATGCCTGACGGGACGGTGGAGTATCGCCAGAGCGACGTCAAGGTGTTCTACAACACCCCAGAGCCGGACCTGGCGTGGAAGATTTTGCAACGTTACCACGTGCAGTACGTGATCCTCACGCCTTACGAGCGGGCGTACATGTCGCCCATCGGCGCGGCGAAATTCGACGAGATGGTGCGACGTGGCTGGCTGAAAATCGTCTACGAGGAAGGGGATGCGGTGGTGTATCGCGTGGGGAAGAGATAGAGAAGAGAGATAGAGACAGAGAGAGTGGTGAGTAGTGACCGGGCGTCTCAGCGTCCCAGCGTCATAGCGTTTCAGCATCCCAGTGTCACAGCTCGCCACTCACTATTTACAATTTGCTCATTTCTTCATTTGCTATTTGCTCATTTGCCATTTGTCATGTCCTCATTTGCCATTTTCTTCATTTCTTCATTTGTTCATTTGTCATTTTCTCATTTGTCATTTTCTTCAAAAGTGCGTACAGGGTGAGGTTGTTCTCCCGCCCGTCGGCGCGAAAGAGGTCATCCAATTGCAAACCGGCATCGGAGGCCAGACGGTGGGTCTCTGCCTCATCGAGCAGGTGTACGTAGCGGAACCCGTAACCCTCGCGCCGCCAGTCCATGAGATAGTCGCCGCTTTCCACGTCCTCCGGTGATAGGTCAATCTCGCTCCAGGGATGCAAGCGCCGCCGGAGCCGCTCGACTGAGAGGAACTGCCAGTTGGCGAGCATTATCTTGCCGCCGGGGGCCAGCAGCGCAGCTGCGCGCCGGACAACGTCCAAACGTGTCCGGTAGCCGGGAATGTGGTGCAGCACCGCGCGCAGGATGATCCAATCGTAGGGGCCGGCGGCCAGCGACGGCCATTTCGCGCTCAGCAGATCGGCCTCGCAAAAGCGCGCAGCGCTGCCGGCGGCCTCGGCCCGTTCCCGCGCCAGCGTCAGCATCTCCCCGGAGAAGTCCAGCCCCATG
>JAUWHU010000117.1 GCA_030605705.1 Thermoflexia bacterium
GCAGAGAACGCTGAGAACGCCGAGAAAAACAAAGAAGAAAATCTCTGCGCTCTCTGTGTCAATGGGCACTGCCTGCCCATACTACGCTCCGTGGTAAAATTCTTGTTTTTTGTGCCAGGACTTGATTGTTAAGTGCCTAAACAGCAACCTCAACCCCTTCTAAACATACCCTCACTTGGGCGTTGGCAGGTGTACTCCCAGAGACGTCCTAAGGTTTCCTCTAGCCGCTCCCCCAGCGCTGCTCCTCGTGGGGTGGTGACGTCATCCTCGTTCTCGAAGACCGCGTAGGGAACCTGTGTCCTCTTGACCGTCAGATAATGGGGATCCGCCGCGCTGAACGTATCCCAATCGTCCTCTCGATAGAGCTGGGCCAGCTTCTCATCACTTAGGCCGTGTTCTAAGATGCTATCGGGCCGGTCCGGGTTGAAGCGCGCCCGGTTCTTCCGCAACGACTCTTCGTGGGAGACGCGGATATAGAGGGCGGCGGCCTGTTGCAGGAGCGGCTCGGAGAGGTGCTGGTAGGCTGCTTGATAGCCACCATGCTCGGTCCCCCGTGCAAATTCGATCAGGGTAGTGTACTGCTTGTGGTAATCGGGGGTATCCCGTAGCCGTTTGGCGTATTCCAGGCTGAGTCGCTCGATCAGCAGCTGCCAGAGGTACGGCCACTTGAAGTCATTGTCCTCGGCGGTGTGCAGCCGGGGATGCCCCATCCGCTTGAGGATGGCGTCCTCCTCGAACCAGACCCATAGCATGGGGAAGTCGTCGAGGATGTCGAGTTCGCCGATGTGGAAACGCTGCCGGCGTTCGGCAAGCGGCGTGTGCTGCAAGTAGTCAATGATCTCGCTCTTACCCGCTGCGGGACGGGCGTTCAGGATAAGAAGGGGAAAGGTTTCTGTTTGCATATAAGTCTCCTTTGCTTGCTTCACTCCGAAGAAGGGAGATGAGGTGTAGGGCGGGCGGCGATGAAAAACCATACCCCCGGCAAAATGATGACCAGCGCCAGCAGGAGCCAGGGGGCCAAATCGCGCAACGCGATATGCCCCATGGTCCAGATGCGTTGGGGTTGTTCGGTGGGGTACCCTTCCTGCTCCAACCAGACGCGCCACGCTCGTTCCACGGTGGGGAGCTCGGCTCCCACGGCACGTTTCAATCCGCTGCTACAATCCAGCCCGTCGGCGTAGGCATCCAGCAGCACACGCATCCCCGACCAGCCGTAGGTCTGCTGGAGGTAACCCACCACACTTTGACTTTCGGCATAGGCCAGGATCACCTGTTCTCCCCCCAACGTGTAGAAGGGCGGGCAGAGATCTGCCAATGGCAACAGCGCATTTTCCCGGCGGGCGCGTTCCAGGGCCAGTGCGTAGAGCGCTTCAGGACGTTGTTCAAAGTGAGTGGCCAGCCCCTCGTTGAGCCAGCAGGGCAGGTTGGCGTATCCCTGGGGGCCGAGCTGGCGGTAGAGTGCCAGGTGGGTCAGCTCGTGGGGGATGTCTTGCTGCAGCCGGATGAGCGACTCGGGGGTGGTGGGGATTGCCAGGAGGATGACGCCCACCGCCGGGAGCGCTTCTCCGCCGAGCCACTCGTATCCCGATAAACGCAGCGCCAGCTGGAGATCCGGCAGCGAGGGGTAGACGTAGATCGTGACTGGGCCGAGGGACGGGCTGTGGAGGGAGGTCGTGATTTCCTCCAGGGCGGTGCGGGCGATGTCCAGCGCCGCGACCAGCAGTTCCGTGGAGCCGGATACCCACTGGATAGTCAAATCGCCCTCCGTCCGTGTCTGCCACTGGAAGCGGTTGTCCTCGTTGAGGAAAGTGGTCTCGCCGGTTTTCACGGGGGCGCCGTTGTCATCTTTGTACTCCCACCAGGTGGTGACCATCTGGAAAGGGAGGAAGGGCTGCGCGCGTAGATCGCGCCGGTAGCGGGCCACGCCATCTTCCACGGTTAGTATATGGATTTCCGGCGCGTCGCCGGCGATGCATAGAAATAATAGCATTTCCTCCACTTCAGCGGCGGGAGGGAGGCGCAGGGTGAACTCGGCGCTTTGTCCGAAAGTGTAACTGTAGGTGGTCTCCGGCGCTTCTTGGGCGAGGGTGGGGCGGGGCAGGAGCCAGCCGCTCAGGAGAACCAAAATACACCACACCAGATACCCACGACGTAGGCACTTTTCCCTAACCTGGACAAGCCAGAACCAAGAGGGACATAACCACGGACGTAGTATGGGCAGGCAGTGCCCATAACACGGAGAAGAAAACAGTAAATCCAGAACTCCGTGTCCTCCGTGGTGAAATTCTTGCTCAATGTGCAAAAATTTCACTGGTAAGGTACTTAGGTGTTTCACTCCTCATCCTCCGGCCAGTCCCCGGTTGTGTCGGAGGGCATGAATAGCTCCCCCCAGCGGGTATCGCTTTCGCCTACAAAGTCCTCCGGCAGGCCCAAAAAATGGATAGGATCGCCGTGAAGGAATTCCAGCTCGTTGAGCGCGGCGTCGGCGGCTGCGTGTAGGGCTTCGTTGTCAGAATTCAGGTGCTGTTCCAGCGTGCCGCGTGCCAGCTCCCCGCCAATCTGCCCCAGTGCCCACAGCGCGGCCTCCTGCACCTCGCGGTCCACGTCTTCCGTTAGCTCGACCAGCTCGTGAAGCGCGTCGCCGGCGGCCAGCTCCCCGCAGGCGCGGGCGGCCTCGTAGCGCATAGCGGGGTCGGGACTGTGTAACTCCTGGATGACGGTTTCCTTCCAGCGCGGGTCGGCGCTGCGCCCCATGGCGAAAATGGCGCTGAAGCGCAGCGGCGCTTCAGGATGGGCGTAGGCTGTCTGGAACAGCTCTGGAAGCGCGGGAAGGCTGGCGTAAGCCAGGGACTCCAGTGCGCGACGTCTGACTTCTAAGGTCTCCTGGGGGTTGTGATGCGCTGCGAGCAGGGCTTCGCAGGCCATCTCGAACGGTCGCGGGCGGATTTTCTCCAGCTCGCCCAGCAGCACGAAGTGGCCCAGGCACTGCGCTGCTACGGCACGCACCCTCTCGGCTTCGTCTTCCATGAGCAAATGGGTAAGCTGTGGGATCAGCCGCGCATCTTCGTCTTCCCACAACCCTTCGATGGCACTGGCACGGACAGCTGCGTCGGAATCATGGAGCGCCAGGCGGAAGATCGCGGTGAAGTCCAGGGAAAAATCTCCCTCGGCCAGCTGCACCAGGCTCTCGGCGAGCCGGCGTCGCTCCGCTACGGGAAGCCGGGGCCAGAGCTGCGCCAGCCGGGCGGCATCCTCGATGGTGAGGTCTGAAAGATAGGGTATCTCCGTGCTCTGGGGAGCTTTGTGCTCCTGTTCCAGGGCTTGCCACAGGGTGGCGATATGTTGTTGTTGGGTTTCTTTTTCAGATTCCATAAATAGCTCTCCTGAAAAAAAGGGGTAGTTCACCGCAGAGATCGCAAAGGAACCTTAATATTCTTAAAATTTATCGTCGAGTATATCAAAAATCTTCATCCCGACTTTGCGTTCTTGGCGTTCTTTGCGGTCAAACCAACTTTCTTCAGCAGACTGATAAATTTTCACGTACTTGCTCATGGCTAAGGCACCGGCAGTGTGACCGGGAACACCACATCTAACACGGTGATGGCAGCAAAGAGCGCGAGCAGCAGCAGCATGGTGATCATGTGCGCGCGTTCCTGCAACACCGGGGAGAGCGCTCCTCGCCGCACCTTTTCAATGATTGTAAAGAGAATACGTCCCCCATCCAGTGCAGGAATGGGAAGCAGGTTGAAGATCCCCAGGCCGACGCTCACCACGATGAGCAGGTTGAGGATCGGGAAGAGTGTGCCTGTGGCAGCGCTCTGCTGAATGCTCTGGTAGGCAATCCGGCTGATGTTAACGATACCGATAGGGCGAGCTTCCTGGATGGGAATTAGCCCGCGCAGGAGGTCAACCGGCATCCACACCGTCTGAGCGACGAGAGCCGCGAAGATTTGGGTGCCGTTCCACACCGCCTGGGGCACGGGGTAAAGCTCGATGTGGGAGCTGAGGGCCTCACCGCTCAACATGACTCCTATGGCTCCCTCCCCCGGCGGCGGGTTCTCGCGGGGCGTCAGCGAAACGGTGTGCTCCTCGCCCTCCCGCTCTACCGTGATGGTGAGGGGTTGCTCCAGATGCGCCTGGATGCTCCTGGTAACGTCGTCGAACATGACGACGTCCTGGCCGTTCATGGCGAGCACCGTGTCGCCGGCTTGCAGCCCTGCGGCGGCGGCCGGTGAATTAGGCGCGATCTCACTGAAGACCACGCGGACCTCGTCCGCAATGGGGATGCCGGTCAGGAACAAAAGAATCGCTAAAATCCAGCCGATGAGCAGGTTCGTCACCGGGCCGGCCAGGTAGATCAGAACACGTTTCCCCGGCGGTTGGGTATAGAGGCTGTGTTTCCGCGCCTCCTCCTTTTCCTCTGGAGTCCTTTTATCCTCTTCGTCTGCGGCTTCTGAGGATTGCTCGTCCACGAAGCTTTCGCCTTCCATTCGGGCAAAGCCGCCCAGCGGGAGCCAGTTCAGCGTGAATTCCGTCTCTTGCCATTTGAACAGGCGCAAGATGCGGGGCGGAAAGCCGATCCCGAACTCGGGGACCCAAACGCCGGCCCATTTGGCTACTAACATGTGTCCCAGCTCATGCAAGGCGATCAAGGGCACCAACGCCACGATAAACCCTAATATGTATCCGAGGCCCTGGTTTAGGCCTGCGCTTATTGACATTTTCCCTCCCATATCCTTTATCAGTGTCTTGTATTATACTAGAGGATTAAGGCATGTCCACTTGTCCTTTCACGACCCCGCGCTATACTCAAAATAGACAGAGACAGAGAGATAGAGACAGGGAGAGATAGAGATAGAGAGACAAATTTCCCGACCGAGCCACAGACGGGCAGTGCCCACAAACAGAGTAAGTATGGGCAGGCAGTGCCCATAAACGGAGAAAGAATAAGAAAACTCTGTGCCCTTTGTGTCTCTGTGGTAAAAATCGCCCCGGAATATTGAGATGATACGACAAATGCGACGTTGGAGACGCGGCCTGATATGGTTTTTGTTGTTGGCCTTCCTCACAGGTACGCCTCCCTCCCTGCAGGCTCAAGGAGAGCGGTTGGTGCTGGCTTTCTACTGTGCCACATTCGACGAGAATACGTGGACACTGCCGCTTCCCGATCAACCGCTGAATCCTTATCGCTCAAGCGACGCGGCGAGCATTGAGGCCCACGTCCTCCAGGCGCGCTGGGCGGGAATTGATGCCCTGATCATGGATTGGGACGGCCCCTACGGGGAGGACAACCAGACGGAGCCTAATTTCCGCGTGCTGTTAGCCAAGGCGATGACCCATGGTCTTCGCGCTGCCGTCGCCGTGGATGCGACCGCCTCCACCTTGACGACTCTCGACGAGGTGGGGCAGGCTTTGACGGTGGTGCGGCAGCAGCACGCGCTGCACGCGGCTTATCTGCACGTGGCGGGGAAGCCGGTGGTCTTCTTTCAGCATCAAGAGCAGTACCCCGTGGAGAGTTGGGTCACTTTGCGCCAGCAGGTAGACCCTGATCGCGCGATGATATGGTTGGCCGAAGGCGCCGATCTGGCCTACCTGGAGGTTTTCGATGGTCTCTATCTCCGCAACGTGGCCTGGTGGGACGATCCGGGCGCGATGTTGGTGTCGCTGGGGGACGAGGTGCGCAGCTGGAGCCGGGAGCACGGCGTGCAGCGCGTCTGGGTGGCGACGGTCTTGCCTGGCTACGATGACCGCGTCACCGGCAGCGCTCAGACACTTGTCCGGGAGCGTGAGGGAGGCGCGACTTACCGTACCTCCTGGGCCGGCGCGCGGCAAAGCGACGCAGATTGGGTGATCATCACCAGTTTCAACGACTGGCTGGCAGGAACACAGATCGAACCCGCTCAGTCCTATCGCAATTTCTACCTCGATCTGACGGCGGAACTGGCGCTGCAGTACCGTTCAGGTGTGGCGCCCACGGCGACGGCTGAACCGCCGCCCCCGACGCTTACGCCGACCCCGCCACCGTCGCCGTTATCGCCGCCGCAGACGCCCACCCCGCCGCTCACGATGACGCCGCAGCTCACGCCAACCGCGACGTTGACGCCGACCGCTACCCCGTTCCGCCTCCCTGTTCCTGCGGCGACCACCCTTCCCGCAGCGGAGGACTTGCTGCCTCCCCAGGCGGAAATCGCGGATGGGACGGCCGGCGTGACGCCCACGCCAACGGTGGTACCGGGTCGCTATCCGGTGGAAGGGAGCGAGCCGGCGCGTCCCTGCTTCTTGTGGCCTGTCGCGCTCTTGTGGCTGCCGGCAGCCGTGGCGTTTCTCCGCCGGCATTGAAAGCTTTGGGGAACCACTTACTTGCTTTCTCACTTCCTCGCTTTTTCGCCTTTTCGCTTTCTCGCTTTCTCACTTCCTCGCTTTCTCGCTCTCTCGCTTCGCAGATTTGCGACTTCGCCGCGATAGGGTATAGTTACCGGTAATTTTGAGAAGGAGGATGATCATCATGCTGAAGACCCATACCTGTGGCGAGTTGTGCGCGGAACATGAAGGCCAGGAGGTGACGCTGGCCGGCTGGGTGAATCTGCGACGGGATCACGGCGGTTTGATCTTTATCGTCTTGCGGGATCGCGCCGGCTTGACCCAGGTGGTTACCAGCCCGGAGACCGTGCCGGAGGCCCACGCCGTCGCGGCCCAGGTGCGCGGTGAGTACGTGATCCAGGTGCGCGGCACAGTGCGCCGCCGCCCGGCGAACCAGGTCAACCCCGACTGGCCGACGGGCGAGGTCGAGGTGGAAGCGCAGGAAATCAAAATCCTCAATACCTCGCGGACCCCGCCTTTCTACATCTATGAAGAATCGCCGGTGGACGAGGTGTTGCGTTTGCGTTACCGGTATCTCGATCTGCGCCGGGCGCGGATGCAGCGCAATCTCATTCTCCGGCACCGGGTGGTGAAGTTCATCCGTGATTTCATGGACGCGCGCGGTTTCCTGGAGATCGAGACGCCTTATCTTTTCAAATCCACTCCTGAGGGGGCGCGGGACTATCTGGTGCCCAGCCGGGTGCATCCTGGCAAGTTTTACGCGCTGCCGCAATCGCCCCAGCAATTGAAGCAGCTGCTGATGGTGGCGGGCTACGAGCGTTATTTCCAGATCGCCCGCTGTTTCCGTGATGAGGACCTGCGCGGCGACCGCCAGCCGGAGTTCACCCAGCTGGACCTGGAGATGTCCTTCGTCGAACGGGATGACATTCTGGAGCTGACGGAAGCACTCTACACGGAGTTGGTGCGCGCCGTGACGCCGGAAAAACGCATCCTCTCGCCCTTCCCTCGCTTGAGCCACACAGAAGCTTTGGAGCGTTTCGGCTCCGATAAGCCCGATCTGCGTTTCGGCATGGAGCTGGTGGATTTGACCGAGACTCTGGGGGAGAGTGGGTTCCGTGTCTTCCGGCAGGTGCGAGAGAGCGGCGGTTGTATCAAGGGCATCGTTGCTCCGGGCTGCGCCGGCTATACTCGCCGTCAACTCGACGAGCTCACGGGGCTTGCCAAAGCCCAGGGGGCCAAGGGGCTGGTGACGCTGGCCTTCCGCAGCGAGGGGGTGAAAGGGCCGGCCGTCAAGTTCCTCACCGAGGGGGAACTCGCCGCGCTCGCCGAACATACCGGCGCCGGCGAAGGAGACCTGGTCTGCATTGTGGCGGATGTCCCCGCCGTGGCGGCCGCCGCTCTTTCGGCGTTGCGGCTCGCTTTCCGCGACCGTCTGGAGCTGGTGGATCGGGATTTGTTGGCTTTCGCGTTCGTGCTCGACTTCCCCATGTTTGAGCGGGATGAAGAGGCGCAACGCTGGAACGCCGCGCATCATCCCTTCACCATGCCGCGTCCGTTCGATTACGAGAGCATGGCCGCCGATCCGGCGGCCATCCTTTCCGAGGCTTACGATCTGATCTGCAACGGCTACGAACTGGCTTCGGGCAGCATCCGTATCCACGACCCGCAGCTCCAGGCCGACGTCTTCCGCATCCTGGGTTACAATGAGGCGGAAGCTAAGGCCCGCTTCGGCCATATTCTTGAAGCTTTCACCTATGGCGCGCCGCCGCACGGCGGTATCGCGCCGGGCATTGACCGCACGGTGATGCTCTTGGCCGACGAGACCAACATCCGCGAGGTGATCGCTTTTCCCAAGACGACGCAGGCCACGGACCTGATGGCCGACGCGCCTGCGACGGTGGATCCGCGTCAACTGGAGGAACTCCACATCCGCATCGTAGACGAAGCGTAGCGGGGGCCATTGGATGTCCCGGGGGGTATCCTCTCAGAAAGTGGGGGCAAAGCATGGAGCGCAGCAAAAATCAGCCACGAATTTCACGAATTAACACGAAAAAGAGAGGAAAATTAGTGAAATTCGTGTAATTCGTGGCAGAAAAGAGCAAGACCGGCTCAAGACCCCCCGGATTATTGAGATGATACTCCGGGGGCTATCTTCACGATAGCCCCTTTTTTACTGGTCTTTGACCAGGAACGTGCTATAATTGCTCCGATTTAGTTACTGCTCGGGTTGCCCTATCGCAGACTTTTGAGGTCTACAAATCCGTGGTGAGAAATACCTGGCACTGCGCAACTACTGTTGGACGACCGAGTAATGACCCGATTTATACCCGGAGGTAAAGGTTAGTGTTTGAATTACAAACAGAAATACTTGAGCACCATGAGGCACTTCTCACTTTAGAAATCACGGAAGAGACCATTCAAAAAGCCATGCGGAAGGCCGCGCGCCGTATGGCGCGCCAGTTCAACATCCCCGGCTTCCGTAAAGGCAAGGCTCCATACAATGTTGTCGTGCGCACTGCCGGGGAAGAGACCGTGCGGCAGGAGGCTGCCGAGACGCTGTTGGAGCAGTTCTATCCCCAGGCCCTGAAGCAGGCCGAGATCGAACCCTATGATCAGGGCGAGGTGGAGGACCTCAGTCTTGATCCACTGGTCTTCAAGATTCGTGTTCCCCTGCAACCGCTGATAGATTTAGGCGATTACCGAAACCTGCGACGAGAACCCGAACCGCTCGAGGTGACGGATGAGGAACTTGCCTCGGCGTTGGAGGACCTGCGACGGCGCAACATGGTGCTGGACGTGGTCACGCGCCCGGCTCGGCTGGGGGACCAGGTGACCCTGTCGTTGCTTAAGGGCACGGTCGCCGGTGAAGTCGTGATCCACGATCATAACGTGGAGGTAGTGCTGGATACGGAAGACTTCTTCATTATACAGGGTTTCGTTGAGGCCGTGGTGGGGATGAGTGCTGGTGAGGAGAGACTGTTTTCCCTCACTTTACCGGATGATTTCGGGGAAGAAAATTTTCAAGGGGAAGACATCGAGTTTACTGTGAACGTTGAGGAAGTCTATCAACTCACGCTGCCCGGCCTGGATGACGCGCTGGCCAGTACCGTAGGTTCCTTTGGAACCCTGGAGGATCTCAAAGATGACCTCCGCCGGCGGATATTGGACTACAAAACGGGTAAGGCCACTGATAATTACCTTATGGCTTTGGTGGCGGATCTGGTTGCGGGCGCCGAGGTGCGCTATCCTCCAATCATGGAAGAAGAGGAAATAGATACTCTGCTTGAGGAGGCCAAAGCCAGCGTTGAGCGACGTCATGACATGGAGTGGGAAGATTATCTGCGTCTACAGGGGAAAACTGAGGCGCAGGTACGGAAAGAGCTGCGGCCCGAGGCCGCGCGACGTATGCGGGAAGGCTTGATCTTGGGTGAGTTTGCCTCGGAGGTGGGGGTCACGGTGACGGACGCCGAGGTCAAAGAAGAGATACGCAATCTCCTGGAAGAGGCGGGGGTACAGAATTTAAAATCCCTGGACTCTTTTGACCCCCAATCTGCGCTTGCCAATGATACACGGCAGCGAGTGGTGATACAGAAAACCCTGGACAAATTGGAGCTCCTGGGCCGGGGACAATTAGAGGAAGCCGAGGATATAGTCCAGAGTGAAGTTGAAGCGCCCAGTGAGGATGAGAAACAGGCGGCAGCTGAGTAACGAGGAGGATGGACATGGGCTTGGTCCCGATGGTAATCGAGAGTACCGGGCGCGGGGAGCGGGCTTACGATATTTTCTCCCTGCTGTTGAAAGAGCGCATTATTTTCTTGGGAACACCGATCAGCGCCCAGGTCGCTAACTTGATCGTGGCCCAGCTGCTCTTCCTGGACCGAGAAGACCCGGAGCGCGAGATCTCCCTCTACATCCACTCTCCGGGCGGGGAGATCGCGGCCGGGCTGGCGATCTACGATACGCTACAGTTGATCCACGCGCCCATTTCCACCATCGCGGTGGGGATGACAGCCAGCATGGCGACCATTCTACTGACGGCGGGAGCGCCGGGGCGGCGCTACGCTCTACCCCACGCGACCATTCACCTGCACCAGCCTTTAGGCGGCGTGCGGGGCCAGGCCACGGACATCGAGATCGCGGCCCGTGAAATCCTGCGGATGCGCGCGTTGATCAACCAGCTTCTCATGCGCCACACCGGCTTGAGCGAGGATGAGATTGATAAATTCATGGACCGGGATTTCTACATGACCGCGCAGCAGGCAGTCGAATATGGGATCGTGGACCGGATTTTGCAGCCGGAGCAGGAAAGTAAGTGACATTTGAACCAGCGGAAAATTACTTTTTCCGCTGGTTTTGTCAAGGAAGTGAGCTTATAATTGTTACTACTCAGGCGTGCTAGACCTCCGAGGTCTTGGTACAGGTTTTGTCTGTCAAAATACTTACCAAGGCCGTAATTTCACCAGCGCGCGTCGGATTTGTAGACCTCGGAGGTCTGAAATAGACCGGCCCGATAGAAGTATTGAGAAGATATACTGATGACATCATTTGATCAAACAACTCAGTCTAGGAGGTCAGGAAAGTGAATCTTGAAGTTCTGAACGGCATGTTGCGGCCCAAATCCATCGCCGTGATTGGCGCTTCCAACAAGGAAGGGAAGATCGGTTATACTGTCCTTAAAAACCTGTTCGCCGATGGCTACTCCGGTGAAGTTTATCCCATCAACCCTAAGGACAAAGAGGTTCAAGGGCTGAAAGCCTATTCTTCTGTGTTGGACGTACCGGGGGAGATTGACGCGGCAGTGGTGATCGTCCCCGCCAAATTTATCCCTCAAGTGGCTGAGGAATGTGGGAAGAAAGGTGTCAAGGGATTGATCATCATCGCCTCTGGCTTCAGTGAGGTAGGGCGCAAGGACCTGGAGCAAGCGGTTGTGGATACGGCTCACCAGTACGATATGCGTGTCCTGGGGCCAAATATTGTGGGAATCCTTTCCAACTCCGATAATTGCAACGCCTCCTTCGCACCGTGTCTCCCTCTGCCGGGCAAGGCGGCTCTCGTCTCTCAGAGTGGCGCGCTGCTGATCGCAATGGATACTTCCACATACACCCGCCGCGTGGGGTTTGATAAGATGATCTCCATCGGCAATATGTCCGACGTGAATTTCGGCGACCTGGTGGAATGGTTAGATGCGGATGAGAACACCGCCTGTATGTCATTCTACATCGAAGGATTGAAAGATGGACGGCATTTCATGCGGGCCGCCCGTGAGGCGCACAAGCCCATTGTGGCTCTTAAATCCGGCGTCTCCGCCCATGGAGCAGCGGCTGCGGCCTCTCACACCGGCTCGCTGGCTGGCTCTGGCAAGATATACGAAGCTGCTTTGGAGCAAGCCGGTGTTATCCGTGCCGCTGATCTGAACAATCTCTTTGACCGCACGCTGGCACTTTCCCTTCAGCCGCCGATGCAGGGTGATAACATGCTCATCCTCACCAACGGTGGTGGGGTGGGGGTGCTGGCGACCGATGCCGCCGAACGTGCCGGCTTGCCTTTGCGCTTTGCTCCCGAAGACGTGCAGACCGAGTTGAAAAAGCACATGCCGGAATTTGGCTCCGCGAGGAACCCCGTGGATTTGACGGGTATGGCCGGGGTCGAGTGGTACCACGATACCGTGCGGTACTCCTTTGCGCATCCGTGGGTGGATGGTCTGGCCGTGCTGTATTGCGAGACGGCGATGACCATTCCGCAGGAGATCGCGGAGAGCATCAAGCAGGCGATTGATGAGTCCGGTGTGACCGGCAAGCCGATCACCGTTTCCTTCGTCGGTGGTGAGCAGTCCGAGGCGGCGATGCAGTGGCTGCTTGAGCAGGGTATCCCGGCTTATGACGCGCCTGATACCGCGGTCAACGCCCTGGCCGCGCTGCGCGAGTTTGCCCAGGGTCGCGACACCATGGCTAAGCCTTTTGTGCCCTTCAACGATGTGGACGAGGAAGCCGCGCGGGCGGTGATCGCCGAAGCGCGCGCGGATGGCTGCCGCAACCTGACCGAGATCGAATCCAAGGCCGTCTTCAAGGCCTATGGTTTGCCGGTGGCCCAAACTCGGCTGGCGACCAGCGAGGAAGAGGCCGTGCGATTGGCCGAACAGATCGGCTACCCTCTCGTGATGAAGATCGTCTCCCCCGACATCCTGCACAAGTCCGATGCCGGCGGTGTCAAAGTCGGCATCAAGAACGCGGCTGAAGTGCGCGAGACGTATCACACCATCCTGAAAAGCGTCCGGGCCTATAAACCCGCTGCTGACCTCCACGGTGTGGCCATCCAGGAGATGGCGCCGTGGGGCACCGAGGTCATCCTGGGGTCCGTCAACGATCCCACCTTCGGTCCGGCCATGATGTTTGGGTTGGGCGGTATCTTCGTGGAGATTCTCAAGGATGTGACCTTCCGCGTCGCGCCGGTTTCCCCGGAGCAAGGCCTGAAGATGCTCTCCGACATCAAAGCCGGGGCCATCTTGGCCGGGGCGCGTGGCGAGGCGCCGCGTGACCGCGCGGCGCTGGCCGATATCCTCAGCCGTTACTCGCAGATGATCGTGGCTCTGGAGGACGAGGTCGCCGAATCCGATGCCAACCCGGTGTTGGTCTACGAGGAAGGGCAAGGCGCGATAGTCGTGGATGCCCGCATCATCCTGAAGAAGAAGTAGCGTCCTGCTCTGGAACGCCGAAAATTGAACCGAATCAGTCGCCCGGACACACGCCCGGGCGGCTTTTGTCTTGCGCCTGACCCAAATTTGACACTACGGCGTCTATGCTATATCATAGTGGCGAACCTTGCGATCAGGAGGCGCCTGTGGACTTGAACTCTGAAGCGATCCCTCTTTCTATTCAAAACCTGACGTTCCGCTACCATATCCGGGAGCAGCCGGCGATCCGCAACTTGTCCTTTGATCTTCACCGGGGCGAGTTGTTGCTCATCGCCGGGGCCAGTGGCTGCGGCAAGACGACGCTGATGCGTTGCATCAACGGACTGATACCGCGCAGCTACCGGGGCGAGCTCGACGGCCAGATCACCCTCTTCGGGCGTGATGCCCGCGCGCTGGGGATGGCCGATCTCTCCCAGACGGTCGGCACCTTGCTCCAGGACCCGGAGCGGCAGATCGTGGGCAGCTACGTGCTCAACGAGGTCGCGTTTGGGCTGGAGAATCTGGAGTTGTCCCGCGAGGAGATTCTGCAACGGGTGGACGAGACGCTGGACTACTTAGGCATCCTGGAACTGCGGGACCGCGAGACCTTTGGCCTTTCCGGCGGCGAGAAGCAGAAGGTGGCGCTGGCTGGAGCACTGGCGATGCGTCCCCGCATCCTCTTGTTGGATGAGCCGCTGGCCAGCCTCGACCCGGCCTCGGCGCAGGAGGCGCTCGCGCTCTTCCGTCGTCTGGCCGACGAAGGCGTCTCCGTCATGCTGGTGGAACATCGCGTGGAGGATGCTCTGAAGATTGGCCCGGACACAGTCCTCTACATGGACGAAGGGGAACAGGTCTACTACGGCGACGCTCAAGGGCTGATGCAGGTAGTGGATTACCACAAGGTCAAGCTGCCTGCCCCTATCGTGATGGAGCGGGCAAAATCAGCGCCGCCGCCAACGTTCATGTTGGCGATCCGCCCGGATAGCCGCGACCCCCTGGTGACTTTCGAGGATGTCCACTTCCGCTACGACTCTACCCTGCCTGAAGTCTTGCATGGTGTGGCACTCACCATTCGCAAGGGAGATGTGGTGGCTATCTTAGGCCCCAACGGCGCGGGCAAGACGACGTTGGTCAAGCACACGCTGGGCTTGCTCAAACCCACGCAGGGGCGCGTTTTGCTGGAGGGGCGGGACACCCGCGAGATGACGATCGCTCACGCGGCCAAGACCGTCGGCTATGTCTTCCAAAGCCCTTCCCAGATGCTCTTTGCCCCCACGGTAGAGGATGAACTCGCTTTTGGGCCGCGCAACCTGCGCTACGACGAGGAGACTATCCGCCGGAACGTGGATTTGGCGCTCCAGACGGTGAACATGGAGGAATACCGCGACTCGCCCTCGCTGGCTCTCTCCTTCGGGCAACAGAAACGGATCAGCATTGCGGCTATTCTGGCGATGCGCTCCCGCATCCTGATGATGGATGAGCCGACGGCCGGGCAGGACTACTGGAATTACATGGCTTTCATGGACGCTATCCTCCAGATGCCGGGGTTCGATTCCGTTATCTTCATCACCCACGACCTGGACTTAGCGGTGACTTACGCCAACCGGGTGGTGCTGGTTCACGACGGGAGGATCGCGGCGGACGGCCCGCCGGAGGAAGTGCTGCGAGATTACGACCTGTTGCAGCGTTGTCGGGTGGTCCCGACCTCACTCCTGGCGTTGAACCTGGAGGTTTTGCCGCAGACGGGGCGTTTCATGCGGGCGGAGATGCTCGCTCACGTGGTAGCGTAAGTCGCCCGAGCGAGTGGTGGGTATCTGCCTCGAAAATAAACTGTCCGTAGTAGCGACTTCAGTCGCTTGGGGCGCTGAACGACTAAAGTCGTTACTATAAGTCATTTTCGTCCTTGCGGGTGAACGTAGTTCATGATGACTGTTTCGAAAATACCACGGCTTGTAGTAGGCGATTCCGTGGCCCTAAGGCCCACTGGCCGTGGGTATCGCCGTGATTCGGGGAGCAGCATCCAAGAATCTCTGCGCCCTGGCGTCTCTGCGTTAAAATTAGCCCCTTTTTTCAGGGGGAGTCATACAAAGGAGGTCAAAATAGAACATTTCCTGTCTTTGGTGTTGTCGTTCTGTCTTTTGAATCTTTCATGTAAACGGAGGTAAATCGTGGAAAAGAAATCACTTTGGGAATTTGGCACCCGCGAGGTGGTCTACGCCGCCATCGGGGCCGCACTGTACGGCGTTTTTTCCTGGGTCACCAACTTCCTCGCGCTGCCGGCTGCGGGGAACATCGCCTTGCGCCCGGCCGTAGCTATCCCGCTGTTCTTCGGTATCGCCTTTGGCCCCTGGGTGGGGTTCCTTTCGGGTTTCGTCGGGAACGTCCTGGGCGACTTCCTCTCCGGCTGGGGCTTCTGGTGGTACTGGGACCTGGGCAACGGCATCATGGGGATGATCCCCGGCCTGATCGCCGCGGGCATCGTCTCCTACAAGGCCAAAGAAACCATCATCAAGGCGGAGATCTTCATCGTCATCGGTGCAGCGGTAGGGATTTTGGTTCCTTCCCTGTTGGAAATCCCCTTCTCCGGCATTGATCTCAAGACGGCGATCGTCGGTTACTGGCTGCCCGCCGCGGGCACCAACATCATCAACGGTTTGATTCTCGTTCCCATCCTGATGGTGGCCTACGACGCTGTGGTTGCCCGCTCTGGACGCTGATTTTAGCTCTCACGCTCTTCTCGGTTCCGTTGGCAATGGCGGGAAGAGCGTGAGGGCACTATTTGCCATTTGCCATTCGCTAAGGGAGCTCGCTTATGCTCGTCACCTGGAAATACCATCCTCGGAATAGCCTGCTGGAGAAACTGGACCCCCGCGCCCGGTGGTTCTTCTCGTTCCTGGTCTTATTTTCGATTATCCAATTCTGGGATGTGCGCTTTTTGTGCTTCTTTTTCGCTTTGGTGATGACCCAGTATGCATTGGCGCGCCTCACCTGGGCGGAGACGCGGCGTGTCTGGACCTTCATCCTGATCATGGTGATCGGCATCGTCGCACTCAACACCCTGTTCACGGGGCGAGGCGGCACTACCGAGGTCTTGAGCGGTGGTCACATCATCTGGCGAGTGGAGTGGAATGTCTTGGGGCTATCCATCCATCCCACCATCACTGTGGAGCGGGTGTGGTTCGCCTTCTCCCAGATCGTGCGGATGATTTCCATCTCGACGCTCTTCCTCATCATTCCCTTCACGATGGATCCCCGCCTCTACGGCGTCACCTTCCGGGGCATGGGCATTCCCGACCGCTTCGCCTTTTCGATGGATCTGGCTTTTCGTTTCGTACCCACGCTGGCCCGCGACTTCAGCACCACGTTGGATGCGCAGCGCGCACGCGGTTACGAGCTGGACAAGCTGGAAGGCGGGGTCGTCGCGCAGATCCGCAAGATGGCGCCGTTGGTCGTGCCGGTGACGATGAACGCCATCCTCAGCGGCGAGGACATCACCAACGCCATGGACCTGCGCTGCTTCGGTCTGCGTCCGCGCACCTGGGTACATAAACTCTCCTACGTCCGGCGAGATTACATCCTTATCGCCGCCGGCGTCGTGATTTTGATAAGCTCCATCGTGTTAAAGATGGCCTTCCACGTGGGGGATTTCTGGATGCCCGCCTGGGCGCTGACCTGGGCCAGGTAGGGAAGAAATGACAAATGAAGAAATGAAGAATGGTGAATGATGAATGGCGAATTGACGTTTGACTTTCGACCTTTGACTTTCGACTTTTGACCTTCAACTTTCAACTTTTAACTTCCAACTTTCAAAGATTGAGAACTGGAAATTATGGACTACACAAACTTCGTCGCCGACCACCTGCGACAGTTGCGCGCGCGTATCGCGGAGGCGGCTCTGCGCGCGGGGCGTGATCCCGCCGCCGTGCGGCTGGTTGCCGTCACCAAGGCCCGCCCGCCGGAAGCGGTGCTGGCGGCGTGGGCCTGCGGTCAGCGGGATTTCGGGGAGAACCGCGCCGAGGAAGGTGCGGCGAAGCTCGCTCAGGTCGAGGCGAATCTGGCGGGCGCGCATCCTACCTGGCACATGATCGGCCATATCCAGCGACGGAAGGCCAGGTTAGTCGTGGCTCACTTCGATTACGTACACTCGGTGGATCGGACGGCGCTGGCGCAGAAACTGAGCCGGCTGGTGGTCGAGGCCGGGCGCGAGCTCCCCATCCTGCTGGAGTGTAACGTCTCCGGTGAGGCGAGCAAGAGCGGCTTCGCCGTCGCCGGGTGGGAGCGCGATGTCACCGCGCGCGCGGTCTTCTTCAACGAGGTGGAAACACTGTTGGCGCTCCCCGGCCTGCGCGTTGAGGGGCTGATGACGATGGCGCCTATCGCCGAGGACCCGGAGAGCGTGCGTCCCGTCTTCGCCTCGCTGCGCGGGCTGCGGGACGCACTGCGCGAGCAATTCCCCCAGAGGGCGTGGCCGCATCTCTCGATGGGGATGACGGACGACTTCGAGGTCGCCGTCGAGGAGGGCGCGACGTTAGTGCGCATCGGCCGGGCGATTTTTGGAAATTGAAAATGATGAATGATGAATGATGAATGGCGAATAAAGAAAATGAAGAAATGACAAATGAAGAAATGACGAATCACGTTTGACGTTTAACTTGTAATTTTCAACTTTCAACTTGTAACCTTCAACC
>JAUWHU010000243.1 GCA_030605705.1 Thermoflexia bacterium
TCCCGAATAAACTAACCCAGGAATTGGACGCGGATTTTCACGGATTACACGGATATTTTTGTAAGAAAACAAGGAAAAATCCGTGTTCATCCGCGGTATCCGTGTCCAAAAGCTTACTGTTTTTATTGAGTAACAACTCTAATGAGTTTACTGAAAAAACTAATTGAACCGCCAAAGGCGCAAAGAACGCTAAGAAAGATTAAGGGAAAGGTTGAGAATCTTGCGAAATCTCATCCAAAACATAAACAATTGGCAGGTAGATTTTGAAAAACTTTGCGCTCTTGGCGTTCTTTGCGGTTAAAAAGCTTTTTTCAGGGAAACCATGAATCGAACACTTCACAATCAAGTGGCGCACCCCCCAGGCTGCCGGGTGGAAGTATGGGGGTGTGGGAGGCTGGGAGTGTGGGGAAGAAAATGACGATGAAGCTGCAATTTATGTTGAACGGCGAGCCGGTGACGCTGGATGACGTGCCGCCGGAGATGCTGCTGGTGGACTTGCTGCGCGACGTGCTGGCGTTGACGGGTACCAAACGAGGCTGCGATACGGGAACCTGTGGCGCTTGCTCCGTCTTGTTGGACGGCAAACTGACCAAGTCCTGCCGCACGCCGGCGGCAAAGATCGCCGGGCGTGACGTGGTGACCATCGAGGGGCTGCACGCCCCAGACGGCGGCCTTAGTGACCTGCAGCGCGCTTTCCTCGCACACGGCGCGGTCCAGTGCGGCTTCTGCACGCCGGGGATGGTGCTTGCGGGCGAGGCCCTGCTGCGCAAGAATCCCCATCCCACCCGCGCGGAGATTCGGCGGGGCATTGCTGGCAATCTCTGCCGCTGCACCGGCTACCAGCAGATCGTGGACGCGATCGAGGCCACGGCGCAGGCGCGGGCGAGAGAGGAATGAGGAATAGGGTGGGGGGGATGAGGCCATGAGCGAACTGAACTACGTAGGCAACCTCAAAATTCAGAATGTGGACGGCCCGGACAAGGTCACGGGACGGGCGAAATACGTCGTGGATATGACAGTGCCGGAGATGCTCCACGCCAAAGTGCTGCGCAGCCCAGTGCCGCACGCCCGCATCGTCTGGTTAGATGCCGTGCCGGCCTTGAGGGTTCCCGGTGTGGTGGCGGTCATCACCAGTGAGGATTTCGTCGCTAACGGGAACTTCGGGTGGCCGGTGCGCGATGCCTACGTCCTGGCCTACGAGAAAGTCCGCTACGTGGGAGATGCCATTGCCGTCGTCGCTGCCGAGACGTTAGAAGCCGCGCAGGCCGGCGTCGAAGCGCTGGAGTTGGAGCTGGAGGAGCTGCCCGTGGTCAGCGACATGACCCACGCGCTGGACGTTGGCGTCCCCTTGATCCCCCAGACCTCCCCCACCGGTGAGGGGAATCTCTGCGCCACGTACCTGCTGCGCAACGGCGCTCCCGACCCCATCCTGGCGGAATGTCCGGTCATTCTGGACGAGACGTACACGCTACAGCACCAGGAGCACGCTTATTTGGAGCCGGAGGGCGCGCTGGCGCTCCCGGAACCTGATGGCGGCGTGATCATTTTTTCCAATACCCAGAGTCCTTTCGTCAATCGGGATACGGTGGCGGCGGTGTTAGGGTTGCCGGAGGATAAGGTCCGCAGCATCCAGCCGCCGGTCGGTGGAGCGTTCGGCGGTAAGGACGACGTGCTGTACCAGGCCGCGGCCCAGGTCGCCAAACTGGCGCTGCTGACGGGGCGACCGGTGAAATTGGTTTTCACCCGCGCCGAGTCCATGACGGCGTCGTACAAGCGACAGGCCATGGGGGTGCATCTGAGATTGGGCGTGGACGCCGAGGGTAATTTGCGGGCGGCCAAAGTCACGCTGGTGGCCGATAGCGGCGCGTATGCCTCGACAACGCCGCTGGCTTCCTGGCGGGCGACGGTGCACGCGGCGGGCGCATACCGTTACCGGGCCGTCCAGGTGGATACGCAGGTGGTTTACACGAACAACGGGTACTCTGGAGCTTTTCGGGGATTTGGTAATACTCAGGCGGCGGCGGCCATCGAGATGGCGATAGACGGTTTGGCTTACCGGCTGGGCCGCGACCCCCTGGAGTTCCGCTTACAGAACTGCCTGCGCCAGGGTGACCGCACGATGACCGGGGATCGCATCGAGCACGAGGTGGGGTTGGCGGACTGT
>JAUWHU010000376.1 GCA_030605705.1 Thermoflexia bacterium
GCATGGCGGGTACAGCACGCGACAGTCTCTGTGATGATTCCCCACACGATTATCTGCGAATAAATTGAGCCGCTGTCTGATTTCCAGACAGCGGCTAATGTTGTTGTACCCCCTGTGGCGGCAATTTTGCTGGTCGTAGTAACGACTTTAGTCGTTCAGAGCGACTGAAGTCGCTACTACGGACCATTTATTTTCGAGGTAGTGGTCATGAGTGTTTACACACCACCAAGGACGAAAATTCAATAGCTCGGGCCGGTCTCCCGACCGTGCCCGTTTGTGGCTCGGTCAGGAGACCGGCCACAGCTGGGGGGTATTTTCGGAACAGCATACACCAAACCCAATGCTCGGCAACCAGTCACCAATCACCCAATCACCATTCACCAATTTTATTGCCCCCGGGGACTGAGCGAGAAAATCATCTCCAAGAAGGTGCGTTCCTCCTCCGGCGTCATCGGACGGCGGCTGCCGTAATCTTCCAGGGTGGTGGGACGCAGATCCACGCTCAACAACCGCCCATCGTAGAAAACCAGGCGATCAATAAAGTTAGGCCGCGCCTCCGGCCAGTTTTGATCAAAGAACAGGTTGCCCAGACCGTAGTGGATGAAGGTATCGCCGTAGAATTCCAACGTCTGCACCTGGTGCGCCTGACTGCCCTGCATCACCACCGCGCCGGCTTCGGCAAAGGAACGAAAGTCCTGCACCTGCCGGGAAGTAGGATAATACTGTTCCGTTTCTAAGTATTGCAGGGTGACGATGGGCAGATAACCGGCGTCGCGCAGCTCGCGGACCTGGCTTTGCATCTTCTCGTAGTCGCAGGGAGCGGAACCGGGGGAGTCTTCCGTGGCCCAGTCGTAGGACGGGCCGATGGGGTTGCAGCCAATGAAGGCCAACCGGTTCGGCCCCTGGGTGATGGTCAAGGGGCGCGTGGCATCGGCCAGGTTCTCGCCGCCGCCGTACCACTGCCAGCCGCGCTCGCGGTACATGTCCAGCGTGTGGTACAGTGGCTCCAATCCCTTATCCGTCAGGTGATTGCCGGTCAGCTCGATGATGTCCGTCCCCACGAACTCCAACAACTCGATGTAGTCGTCGCTGGAGCAGAAGGACATCGTGCCACTCGGCTGGGGTTGGCAACCGGTCCGGAAAGAGACCTCGTTGCTGATATGGGTGAAGTCCGCGCTGACCAGCAACTCCCGGATGTCCTCACCGGCGTAGGTGTTGCCCTTGCGTTCCATCCACGCGGCGAAGGCCCGCGTCATCGCTGTGACGCCGGTCATGGCGACGATGGTCATGTCATCCTCGTGGCGATTGGAGAAGTCGCCGGGGGAAAAGTCAAGCAGCGCCAGGGTTTCGGGGCGCGAGTCGCTTTCCAGCGTGAGCGGGAGTACCAGCGGATAATCCTGGGATGGCAAGCCCTTCTCCAGCAGCAAGATGCCGTCCACGCGCAGCACCTTCCACGTTGGAGATAGCTCATCGAAGGGCAGGATGACCCAGCCATCCAGGGCTTCGGCTGTCGCCAGGAGGTCCTGCGCGGCAACGGTACGCGCGGCTCCTTCCGCCGGCTCCCCCCAGAGAGCAACTAACGAGCGCAATGTAGCGGTGGTGACGAGAAGTGGATGCTCCGCCGACGCGCCTTCCCAGGTCGCCAGAAGCTCGGTGGAGGAGATCCCTTCCGTGAAGGTGAAGAAGGGAGCCGCCACGACGTAAGTCCAGTGACCATCCGGCGCGGTTTGAGCAGGGTCGGCGATCTTCAATAGCACATCGGCGCTGGGCAGGTTGGAGAACCAGCTAAAATGGCCGGGATCGGCGGCGACGCGCTCCTGCAAGAGCGCGCAGGCGCCAGGCGGCGCGGCGGATTGACAGCTCACGGTCACGGGGAAAGCGGGCGTTGGCGTCGGAACCGGCGTCGGCGTTGGAACCGGCGTCGGGGTGAGCGTGGGCTTGGGCGTGCGGGTCGGCGTGGGAGTGGGGCCGACCGTCGGCGTCGCGCACGCGGTCAGCAGGAGGGAAAGGAGCAGCAGCGACACAAAGGAACGGGGAAATTTCAGCGGGGGAATACGATTTTGCATTTTCATTGTCTACCCTCATTTTTGAAACATTGTGGCCGGATGCGGGAATTTGTCAAGGGGAATTTTCTTCATAGACTTCTCTGAAAAAGGTTAAGATAAACGCAGAGACGCCAAGGCGCAGAGATTTCTGAATGATGTTTCAATATTTTTAAAAATCAAGACCTGGCTCTACTGAAAAAACTACTTGAACCGCCGAGGGCGCAAAGAACGCCAAGAAAAAATTGGGTCTCTGGGATTTGGCGTGGTGGGTGCCACGCGACGTAAATTTTTCACCACAGATTAGTGGGTACTGCCTGCTCACACTGCGCACAGATTGCACTGATTTTTTTATTTTTTCCGTGCTAATTCGTGAAATCCGTGGTTAATTTTGACTCAACCACGCGAATTCCCAAAGAGCCAAAAAATTAAGGGAAAGGCTGAGAATTTTGCGAAATTTCAGCCAAAACATAAACAATTTGCAGATAGGCTTTGAAAAACTTTGCGCCCTTGGCGTTCTTTGCGGTTAAAAAACCTTTTTCCAGCGGAGTCAAGACCTTTGATTAAACAAATCTTGATCTACCATTTAATTTTCTTGGCGTCTCTGCGCCTCTGCGTTGAAGATTTCGGTTTTTTCAGTAGACTCACGGATAAAAAACAAGGAAAAATCCGTGTTGATCCGTAATATCCGTGTCCAAAAGCCTCCCGTTTTTATTGAGGAACAACTTTATTGATTTGTATGCTGGCGGCCACATACAAGAAAACGTCAGGCCGTTTCATAGGGATGCGTTCCTCTCCTCATGCGGAGAGGATACCGGGCCTGCCGTCAGCGCCAGGTAGAAAATGAACATCAGGGCGGCGTAGAGCAAGGTCACGCCATAAGTTTCCTTGTTGCCCAGGGGATGCCGTAGTCGGATGGCAATATCGTAAAGGACGGCCCGGGGCTGCGTCACCAAATCCCAACTGTTCCACCGCAGAAAGCGACCCATGTAGATGCCCATCCCGCTGCATCCCAGGACCCCCAGCGCGAAGACCCGGCTCAACAAGGTTCCCACCCCGGCACGCAAAATGTTCTGCAGGATTCGCAAGGCATAGCTGCCCAACACGATGCCGGTCCACGCGAAGCCGGCGAGCATGCCGATATCGTACCACAGGGGAACGGGTAGTCGCTCGGTCAAGTGTACGAAATCGGTGATGATATAGGGAGCGTTGGGAAAGAGAGCTATGCTGATGAGGACCGGAAACGGCAGGAGCCACCAGCGGCGAGGGTAGCGCCGGTGCAGAGTGACGGCGAGCAGGCTGCACAGGTAGGGCAACCATGCCAGGAAGAGGTTCCAGAGCAGAAAGGAGAACGTCCATGTGCGGCTCAGGTAAGCGCGGAAAGCGAACAGGCTCAGGCACAAACCGGTGGAAATCGCCACCGGGTAGAAGCCGTGGGCAACCAGCAAGGTGTGCAGCCTCGCCAGACCCCCCATCACCAAGACATCAATTTTGTGTGTCATTGCGTGCGCTCCTTGCGTTCTGCCTCGAAAATAACCCGGCTTGTAGTAGGCGAATCCCGTGGGCCGTTGGCCCTCTGGGCCAGGGCATCGCCGTGCTTCGGGAAACAGTGAAAGTGGTTCTCATTATACGACACAAATAACCCGTGCGCAACAGCGCAACCACAATGCCGTTTCATTCTGAGCTACACCGATCACGCAAATTACCAGAGAGCTAAAAAACGCACTGTGGCAAAAGTGACACATCTGTTCCCAAAAGCTCTAAGCCCCCGTCCCCGGGGGCGGGCTGACGAGGAAACTTGCCCAGGGGACGCCCCCGAGACGGGGGCTGGGAGCAATGTAAGTGCGGCTTTTGCCCCAATGCTAAAAAACTACCGGGCGAGATGATCTCGCCCGGCTTTTCATTTTTCCAGAAGGCGCGTCTGCTACTCCTGCGGAGAAGCTCGCCCCAACAGCCGCTGCAACACCGGTTCGGCGTCCAGGATGGTATCCACGGCGAAATCCACGCCGTCGCCGGGTTCCCGGCCCGCCTGCACTAACACCGTCCGCATCCCAAATTCTGCCCCGGCCTGCAGGTTACGCGCCTGATCATCTAAAAACACGCAGGCCGTGCCGGGTACACCTAACAAGGCCAAAGCCCGCGCGTAGGCCTCCGGTTTGGGCTTGCCTAAGTAATCCACGGCGCGGACGTCCACAATCGTGGTGAAGTGCTCCCGGATGGCAAAGTGTTCCAAAATCCGCTCGGCCCAAGAGACGATGGCGTTGGTGAAGACGGCCTTGCGCGCGGGAAGCCGCTCTAACATCGCGCCGAGGGCGGGATTGGGCGCCAGGTAACGCTCCACGCGGATCTCGTGTACGTATTCCAGGTAGTCGTCAATGTCCACCTCTGGATGGTGGCGCAGCAATCCCGCCATGGTGGTGCCGTATTTGTGGAAATAGCGCGCGCGCAGGGCTTGAGCCTCGGCCAGGGGAATGTCGAGGGCGCGGGCCGTCCACACCTCGATGCGCCTGCCGACCTCCGCGAAGAGACCGGATGCGCCGGTGTAGAGCGTGCCATCTAAATCGAAGAGCAGGTAGCGAAGTTGTCCCATGTTCGTCCGTATCGGTCAGAGTGGGGATTATATCAAACGTCAAACGTCAAGATTCTCGTTAAAGAGACTGACGTTTGACGTTTGGCGTTTGACGCTTGACTTGCAACTTGTAACTTTCAACTTTCGACTTGCGACTGCTAAACCTCGTCGTGCAGTGGCAATGCGACCAGGCCGCTGACGATCTTGGGGTAGAAGTCGGTGGATTTCTGCGGCATTTTCTCGTCCGCTGCAGTGCAGGCGCGGACGTGTTCCATGCGCGTGCCGTTGAGCAGGAACAGGAAGTTGGCCTCTCCCTTCCTGACGGCCTCGTAGCCAGGGTTGGGGTCGCGCAGGTAGTTGAGGTTCTCCTTGCGGGCGACGCTCTCTTTGCTCAACCCCATC
>JAUWHU010000574.1 GCA_030605705.1 Thermoflexia bacterium
CCGGACGCAGATAGATACATCAAAATCTTATGTATTTTGGCGGCTTTGGCTGTTTTGCCGTTACTGACACATCCTATATTGCTTTTTAACCCATAGACCACCAGTACTTGTTTTGGCCGACAAGTGAGATGCAACGACATCACTACACCTACAAAAGGAAATGGCAGCCTAACACGGCTTGCACCCGACGCGGCTGTCGCCGCTCGAAATCAACGGCCACACGCGCTTTGAGGGTGTCTTGTGGCAAAGACTCTTTCACGAGACCCGCCGCGCGGGTTACGCCCAAGCCGTTGGGCAGCTTCAGAAGTGTCGCCTACCACATTGGCGGAGGAGACTGCGATGAAATCACTGTGGATACCAGAGTGTAGCGCGTTCATCCGGTTCCATGATCTTCCCGGCGCTGAGCCGGCAATAGTACTGCTTCACGGTCTCGGCTCTGCGTCCTCCGCGGACTTTCCCGCCATCGCTCATCAACCAGCTCTGTCGCGACTTCGCTTCGTTCTCCCAGATTTCTTCGGTTTCGGCTTTAGCGATGGACCCGACAACTTTGATTACTCTTTGCAGTCTCATGCAGAAACGATTTATCAGATACTCCGCTCCCTGGATCTCTCAAACGTGTATTTGTTCGGACACAGCATGGGCGGGGCAGTTGCGATTGCCCTCACGGCCACTCATCCCAAACTCATTGACCGTCTTGTTTTGGCTGAAACAAACCTCGACCCCTGCACAAGTCAGGCCAGCAAAACGATTGCAGCCCAATCAGAGAGTGACTATGTGGCGAAAGGCCACACGCAGTTTCTCAAGAGTATTGAACAAGAAATTCAACACACACCCAGCCTTTCCTGTTATGTCGGTGCGCTGAAAATGGCAGATCCAAAGGCAATGCACAGGAGCGCAGTTGGATTGACTCGAGGCACCGTTCCTTCCCGGAGACAGCTCTTTCTTTCAATGAAAATGCCTCGTGCATTCATCTTTGGTAAATACTCCCTTCCAGATCCAGACGTAGAGTATCTGCGTTCCTGCGGTATCAACGTCCTCATTGTGCCAAAAGCTGGACATGCTATGATGCACGACAATCCCGAGGGTTTTGCGACAGCCTTACTGCAGTCATTCCAGCTCTGAGAACTACATCGATCTTCCATTGGCCCAATGAAGCCGTACAACATGTGGTTAAAGCTGACGTGGCGGGTCGGCTTGGAATAACATTTGCATAGTTCCCCATTAAAAGCAGCGCCTGTCTTTGATGCACATTCACCGCCACGCAGCTTAACCACGTCGTTAGCCGCCGCAGCCCAAACCGGAATCAAAGACTGGACAACAATCCCAGAGAGGCTTGATATTGTATTCAATATCGTTTATAATATCAATATGAAAGCACCAAACATAGTTCTTGATACCAACGTTATCATCTCTGCTCAACGGTCCCAAAGAGGGGCTTCGGCGAAATTGATGTCTCTAATCGGCACTGGATGCTTTGAAATCCACTTGTCTGTAGCGTTGGCACTTGAATACGAGGATGTACTTCATCGCCAAAGCAATGTCTTGAGATTAACTCGAGAAGATGTGACTGATCTGATTGATGCTTTGTGTGCTTTATCGCATCACCATAAAATCTACTTTCGTTGGCGACCCCAACTCCGTGATGTAGGAGATGAATTAGTACTAGAATTGGCAGTGGCTGCAAAGTGCAGTCATATTGTAACGTACAACCAGAAAGATTTTGCTGGCGCAGAGAAATTCGGGCTGAAAGTTGTCACGCCAAAAGCATTCTTGCAGGAGATAGGTGAATTGAAATGAGTATGATGAGTTTAAGACTCCCCAAGTCGATGTACGGTGATTTGAAAGATGTCGCTAAAGTAGAAGGTATCTCGATGAATCAGTTTGTCACGATTGCTATTGCCGAGAAAATAGCCTCGTTGAATGCGTTGGACTATTTGGGAAAAAGAGCCAAGCGGGGTAGTCGGGAGAAATTACTGGCGGTGTTAGCAAAGGCGCCAGATGTCGAACCAGAGGAGTATGATAGGTTGTAATCCGTCTATTGTCACAGTTCGTGGCTGGGCAATGGGGAATCCTGTAGTGTGATTTGATGCAGGGCAAGAAAGTGTCACGCAATTCGAGGAGCGGCGGCTAAACCCGCGTTTGCACCCGACTGGGCTATCTTGCGCTAATCCAACTGCTCCACGCGCATTTCGGGTAGCTTGCTGGCGACGGTGCTCATGCCGCAACCGCCCAGCGGGTGAATTTTCCCGTTAGGCCGCCACGCTAGGGTGAAGGAAGCCGTTGATGAAGATGAGAATGAGAATCATTGTGTTGGCGTTGCTGTCAATACTGACAATATTCGGCCATAGTAATCCTGTACTGTCAGATTCACCCTTTACCTTTGTAGTTGTTGCTGATATGCGTTATTACTCTGGTCCAGGCACTTACAATACATGTGAGTATTTCAAAGGTGTCTGCGAAGCCATAAACGCCACAGGCAAAGGTATTTTCATGGTTAGTCCAGGTGACATTGATCCCACAGTTGATGTGAAATGGACAATCACAGACACTTTGGCTTCAAGTTATCTCTGGTATCCTGCGGTAGGAAACCATGAACTCCCTAACGCTGGCTCCGAATCCTATCCCGGTGCAAACATGGATTGGTTACGGGACTATGATTATGATGCCAATGGTGTTGGTATTCCCCCCGACATCGTAAACACTGGGCCTGCGGGTTGTCCAAAGACCACTTACTCATTTGACTATGAAAATGCCCACTTTGTTGTACTCAATGAGTATTGTGATGTGGGTGGCGACACGGTCACGGACGGAGATATTCCCGACCATTTGTATAACTGGCTAGTTGCCGACTTGGCTACTACAAGTAAAGCATTCATCTTCGTTTTTGGTCACGAACCAGCATATCCACAACCCGACGCGGACAACGGCCGGATTCGGCACCTGGGTGACAGCCTAGACAAATATCTGACCAACCGTGACCGATTCTGGAATCTACTGAGAACAGAGGAGGTAACTGCATATATATGTGGACACACACACAACCACAGCGCTGTTAGAATAAATGGCGTTTGGCAAATAGATGTCGGACATGCTCGCGGGCAAGGAGACACTGGAGCGCGAAGCACTTTTCTTAAAGTCTCTGTGAGCAATAATCAGGTCACTTACGAGACCTATCGCGTTAACACTGATGACTATTGTGAGTATCTTTTGACCAGCCAATGGGGAACTGACTCTACCGCTGTGACCCTGCGCTCTTTTTCAGCAAGGGCAAGCAGTCGTTCATCAATCGCTTGGCCTTTTACGGTAATTCTAGGGGGGCTAATTGCCTTAATAGGCGGCCTAACACTGGTTGCACGCGACCGGGCTACAGCACTGGTTGTTGAGGGGGGGGCGCGTGCAACGGTTCCAGTTGGCGACGATTCTACGCGAGACCCGCCCGGCGCCTGAGCCAAACGTTAGTGCACCCCGCCGCGAAATCACTCGGTCGAATTGATAAAACTGGTCATTTGCGGTATGATAGTGTTATCTACTATTGTGAGGGGGAACGATGACTGAAGCGACATTCGAAATACGGATTCCAGCATCACTCCTACGCTACGGTTTCAGCCGAGACAGTATTCAACATCGTATCGTCGAATGGTTGGTGCTTTCACTGTTCACTGAGGGATATATCTCCTCAGGTAAAGCGGCACGGCTTTTGAATACGGGTCGTATCGAGTTTCTGGCTTTGCTCCGCGCTCGTGGCATTGCGTATATCAACTATACACCAGAGGAACTCGAAGAAGAATTCGCGGCAGTGGAAGCATTAGAGATTCAAATCAGCCAATGATAGTCGTCTCGAATACCACACCGTTAATCGGTTTAGCCACTATTTGCCGCTTCGATTTCCTTCGACAACTTTTTGGCGAAATCTACATTCCTCGAGCCGTGTACGATGAAGCCGTCGTAGCCGGGAAAGAACTCGGGGGTGCAAAACGCGAAATATCCACTGCGACTTGGATACACACGGTGGAAGTCGAAGACCAACTGGCAGTCGAGGTATTGCTGGACGAATTAGATTTGGGAGAAGCAGAAACGATAGTCCTGGCGCGTGAGCTTGGCACAGACTGGGTTTTGATGGACGAGAGGAAGGGACGGCGTAAGTTGGCACAGCTTGGGATGCCCAAGATAGGCACCGTGGGCATTTTGTTGAAAGCAAAACGAGTTGGTCTGTTGCCAATCGTCCACCCAGAACTAGAAAAACTGCGTCGGCGAGGGTTCAGCATTAGTCAGGCTGTCATTGACGCGGTTCTGCAACAAGCTGGAGAGTAATCGTCAGGAATGAAAAGAGGTTATTCGGCATAGAGAAAGGCGCACTAAGTCGTGGCGCGGGACCGTTTGAACTGCTCGCGCCGCCCAAGTTATGGTAGGGCAGGGTCTCGTCGTTCAACACTCTAAACAATAGAGTTGTTACTCAATAAAAACAGTAAGCTTTTGGACACGGATACCACGGATCAACACGGGTTTTTCCTTGTTTTCTTACAAAAATATCCGTGTAATCCGTGAAAATCCGCGTCCAATTCCTGGGTTAGTTTATTCGGGAACAACTCTAATGATTTATCGGAATGGGAGTTGAGAGTGGGCAAGTATCGCATCTTCTACGATGCCAATCTGGGGGCTGGCACAGTCAAAATAAAGGCGATAGGCTGGAAAGAGCACAATAGGCTGTTTATCCGAGGAAGGGAGTTTGTGTTATGAAAACGATATATCTCTCACGAGAGAATCCAACCTTGCTTGAGTTGTTGACTCTGGCAGACAAAAATAATGTTCTTCTCAGAACTCAAGAAGGGCGGGAGTTTATTCTGGCGGAAGTGGATGATTTCAACAGAGAAGTGGAACTGGTAAGACAGCATGAAGAGTTAATGGGATTCTTGGCACAACGTTCGCGGGAGACCAAGTCCTACACGCTGAAAGAGGCAAGAGAAATATTGAACTTGCAATAACAGCAGTGGACGAGAGCCGCCCAAATCATGGTCGGCAGGGCCAGCGCTGATCCTTCCAGGACTCAGAACAGGCTCCTGCCGCCACTCCCGAACCGGACGTGAGACTTTTCGCAGACCATTGGGTCTGCTGACCCCAGGCACCGCCGTTTGAGCCGCTTGCGTTGTCGAACTGTTCGTTGGAGCCGCCTAGAGATCGCTCAAGATAGCGCAAGGCGGGGTTGCTGGTGCAGGTGTTGAGGGTGCTCAACTCGCGGCCCGTCAGGTAGAAACCAAGAGTGTGTCATAATTACCAAAGAAATCACAATGGGCGAAAAAACATAAGGAGGTGATACTCGAACAAATCAGTAGTGATTTACCTGATAACACTTAAGAAATGATGTGTACTATCCATGTGTCCGCGATTCGAGAAAGGAGTATTGAACTATGAAAACCTTCAAACGTTTCAATCGTTTCAATCCCGACGGATTCTGCCAAGAATCTGGTCAATACGCAATCCTAGACTTAGTTGGTGACAGGGTGGGCGAAGAAATTACCCTCAAGGCTGGTGATAAGTTTCCGCAACGGCCGGAGGGGCAGACCTACATACTGACTCAGTCCGAAGCTGAAGCAGAACTGAGCAGTCTTGGAGAACGGCTCACAGCCATAGACAGGAAAGTCTTGTCAGGAGCATTGGTAACAGCTTACGTCAAGTCCGGCTTCACTATCCTTTTCAGTGTGGTACTCTTTGCGATGGGCTCTCTGATCGTCTGGCGTCTCGTTGAAAATATCCTTGATCCTCGTGCTTGGGAAGAGATGCGACGTGTACTAGACGAGGTGCGACGTGTACTACCCATGCTCGCGGAAGATAACCTGCAGTCCCTTGGCGAATTCGGACTCGCAGAGATCGCTGGAGCCCTTGTGGTAATCGCTACAGGGGTCATGTTGAGGTTTGTTGTTCCAGCGATTTTGGGGCCACTGCTGATGTGGGGGGGCACCATCTTGCTGAAGAGACAGGTAATTGAGGACGAGATGACTGACCTCGGCGCTGTAGTGGAGCGGATTCGCAGTGGCATGGGAGAGGTTAAGCCCGTGGAGAGGATGCTGACCTCGGTTTTTGGAAGAAGCCGCAGCGCGTGGGAATTGAGGCTTTGGGCTGCGCGAGTCACGTTCTTCGTGGGCTTGCTGATTCTTGCTTTGGCTGTGTCGCAGGTCTTTTTCCCTGGGCTCTTTCCGGATGTGGATAAAGCGGTTGCTTTTACTGGAGGCGCATTTTCCTCACTTCTCTCAATGGTAGTATCAAGATGGCTGAATCCTGCCGAGAGGATGCAAGAGGGCTTGGTCCACAACGCAGAGATCGAAGTAGCCTTGGTCAGTTTCGCCAAGCGAACCTCGCTAATAGAGAGTTGGATGGCGAAAGCGTTGCTCTCGTTGAAGCCCGACGATGACTGGGGGCCGGAGAATGAGGTGCTACAGTCTCTTCAAAGCAACTCGGACTTGATCGGCGCGTCCCTTGAGCAAACAATGAGCTATATGAAACTGTATGGCACTCCAGCTAGCCAACTAGACGACGATGGCAAGGCCTTAGTCAATGCTGCCTTGCGGGCACAAGCCCTAAGTGGTGCTTTCGAAGCTTTTCCCAATCGTGTCTTTTTAGAGTTCGGGAAAAGGCAAGTATTTGCCGTGAGCCCAGGTTATTCGGTCAAATGGCAGATTGCCGATCCTGAAGCCGGCAAGGGGTTGCTGGAACAACCAGTGGAAGGCAATCAAGTCACATACGTTGCGCCAAAAGAAGGAGAGTCCAAGCCGGGAACGCAAGTAACAATCGTGGCTGTAGATGCTCTTTGTGAAGGTCGCCGTGCTGAGGCTTTGGTAGCCCTCGTCAAGTGGTTTAAGATCACAGGTGCAGGTGAGTTGAAGTTTAGTGAACAGGAGACGTACAAGACGGAGCCAGTGGTTGGTGTCAAGTGGGAAGTGTTCTCAGATGATCTCAAAGAACCAGGAAAAATCACATCCGATGGAGTGTACACGCCGCCAGAGAAACCGGAGGATATTGAGACAGCTAAAGTTGTGATCCAGGCGTCTCTTAGTGATGTCCCGGATTTTGTACGTACAAAGATGGTCAATTTGACCGCGTAACATCGACAGGACTCCACCCAGCGGCGAGCTAAAGCCCAAAAGGAAGTACTTGCGAACTCCGGCCAACAAAACCAGTTGGCGACATGCGCCTTCTGCTCTCGAGCGCTTGGCCAAAATGTGATTGTATCTGCCTCGAAAATAAACCGTCCGTAGTAGCGACTTCAGTCGCTTGCGACGCTGAACGACTAAAGTCGTTACTACAAGTCATTTTCGTCCTTGCGGGTGAACGTAGTTCGTGATGACTGCTTCGAAAATACCCCGGCTTGTAGTAGGCGATTCATCGCCGTGATTCGGGGAACCACAAGGGTTCCCCCTACATTGCGGTAAATTTTCGTCCTTGGTGGTGTGTAAGCACTCATGACAACTTCTCAATATTTGGGGGCAGCTCGGGCCGGTCTCCCGACCGTGCCCGTCTGTGGCTCGGTCAGCGTAGTTTGGGGCGGAAGGCCCCAATGAGACCGGTCACAGCTATTTACCACTACTTATTGAGAAGCTACATGTGATTCTGCGTCCTAATGGAGTTGACAACTCGCTGCCCGTTGGGTGTTGTCTCATAACCTGAAGCCGGTTTCTGTTTAAGTCACGGTAGGGCGGGGCCTCCCGACTCCCACTCCCGAACCGGACGTGAGACTTTTCGCAGACCATTGGGTTTGCTGACCTCAGCCATCTTGGCGAAGGTTAACCTGCGTCAGGGTTCTATGTTGGCGGAGAGCCAGGATGCTGCAACTCTACACCTTCGGCGGATTACGAATCGAGTGCGACGGGCAACCCCTCCAACTGCCCACCCACAAGGCCCGCGACTTGCTGGCCTACCTGATCACCTTCCGCGACCGTCCCCACCCGCGCCCCGTTTTGGCCGGTATCCTCTGGCCCGATCTGCCTGAGGAAAAGGCCCGCCGCCGTCTCTCCGACACTCTCTGGCGCGTCCGCCGCGCCGCCGGCCCCGACGTCATCCAGGCCGACGAGGACACTCAGGCCTTCAACCCAGCCTGCGACCACTGGCTGGACGTGGAGGAGTTCGAGTACCGGGCGCAGGAAGCGGGACGCAAGGAACAAACCACCACATCTTGCATATTGCGTCTTGCATCTTGCATCCCGTT
>JAUWHU010000510.1 GCA_030605705.1 Thermoflexia bacterium
AACCGATCACGACCAGCCCCAAAAGGCCGGTGGACGAAGCTTGAGATTTGTGTTTAGTCATTGATACTCCTTTGAGAAAAAGATAGAGGGGGCCATTTGCTGCCCTCTTTTGGTCCCAGTATAGCTACTGCGAAAATAACCCGGCTCGTAGTAGGCGATTCATCGCCGTGATTCGGGGAACCACAAGGGTCCTCCTACGTCGCAACTTCTCAATAATTCGGGGAAGCAGCCAGATTTATTTTCGAGGCAGTCATCACGAACTGCGTTCACCCTCAAGGATGAAAATGACTTGTAGTAACGACTTTAGTCGTTCAGCGTTGCCAGCGACTGAAGTCGCTACTACGAACCGGTTATTTTCGAGGCAGATATGTTCCAATCAAGTCAAAGTATCTTACCACAAAGACACGAAGGCACAAAGGCAGCCAGCAAACAGATTGTTACCGGATCAATTTCGTCTCTGTGCTCTCCGGTGTATAATTTTGGTAAGTGTTCAGACCTCCGAGGTTTTGACGGTAATTTGACCCGGAAAGCGAGCTGCATATCACCAGAACCTCTCAAAAGGGACCCATTTCGTAAACCTCGGAGGTCTGAGATGTACTTCGCAGGAGGCAGCTATGGATTATACATCTTTGGCCGAATCGTTGGTGGTTTGGTTGCGGGAATACGCCCGGCAGGCGCAGCTGCCGGGATTTGTGGTAGGGTTGAGCGGGGGAATTGATTCCGCCGTGAGCGCTGCGCTGGCGGTGCGGGCTGTGGGTGTGGAAAACGTGCTGGGGGTGCTATTGCCCTGTCACAGCCAGCCGGAGGACGCCGCGTTTGCCCGTCTGACGGCAGAATCCCTGGGCCTGGAACATCTCACGGTGGAATTGAGCGCCACTTACGACACGCTGCTGGCCGCGCTCCCGCCGGGCCATGTCATGGCCCGTGCTAACCTCAAGCCGCGCCTGCGCATGGCGACGCTCTACTACCTGGCGCAATCCCGCAACGCGCTCGTCTTGGGGACAGGGAACAAGGCGGAAATGATGGTCGGGTATTTCACCAAGTACGGCGATGGCGGCGTGGACCTGGAACCGCTGGGCGAGCTGTACAAACACGAGGTACGACAATTGGCCCGCGTCTTAGGCGTGCCAGAGCCGCTCATCACCCGCCCGCCGACGGCAGGGCTGTGGCCCGGCCAGACCGACGAGGGCGAACTCGGCATCACCTACGACGAATTGGACGCTATCTTAGCGGCGCTGGAGGCTGGGCGGGAACCCCGGGCCTCCCCCGCAGCGGTTGCGCGGGTCAAGCGGATGGTGGCCGCGTCAGCGCACAAGCGCGCTATGCCCCCGGCCTTCCCGTTGGAACGGGCGGGGGATTGAGAGGCCACGATGAAACGGATAGAACGAGATTCCCTGGGAGAGGTCGCTGTGCCCGCCGCCGCGCTCTGGGGCGCGCAGACGCAGCGCGCCGTGGAGAATTTCCCCATCTCCGGGTTGCGCTTCGGGCGGCGGTTCATCGCCGCGCTGGGGCAGGTGAAGCGGGCCTGCGCTCAAGCGAACCTGTCGCTGGGGTTGCTGGACGCCGGGCGCGGGGCGGCGATCCTGCGGGCCTGCGACGAGATGATCGCCGGCGACTTAGACGATCACTTCCCCGTGGACGTGTTCCAGACCGGCTCCGGCACTTCTACGAACATGAACGCCAACGAGGTCATCGCCAATCGCGCCAGCCAGCTGTTGGGCGGGGAGCTCGGGAGCAAGTCGCCGGTACACCCCCACGATCACGTCAACTTGAGCCAGTCGAGCAACGACGTGATTCCCACGGCGGTCCACGTGGCGGCGACGCTGGCTCTGCGGGAGGCCCTCATCCCTGCGCTGGAGGGGCTGCACGCCGCGCTCGCCGAGAAGGCGGTCGCCTTCGACGCCGTGGTCAAGACGGGGCGGACGCACCTGCAGGATGCGACGCCCATCCGCCTGGGGCAGGAGTTCGGCGGGTACGAGACGCAGGCGGAACACGGCATAGCCCGCGCGCGGGGGGCTCTGCGCGCCTTGCGGGAGCTGCCGCTGGGCGGCACAGCCGTCGGCACGGGGATCAATTGTCCGCCGGACTTCCCGGCGCGGGCCATCGCCGGCCTCAACGTCGCGTTGGGCGCCGATTTTGTGGAGGCCGCCAATCACATAGAGGCCAACGCCGCGCGGGATGCGCTGGTCGAGGCGTCGGGCGCGCTCAAGACCATCGCGGTGAGCCTCTCCAAGATCGCGAACGACATCCGCTGGATGGGGTCGGGGCCGCGCGCCGGATTGGGCGAGCTGCGCTTGCCCGCCGTGCAGCCCGGTTCGTCCATCATGCCGGGGAAGGTCAACCCGGTGCTGGCGGAAGCGCTGCTCATGGTCGCCGCGCAGGTGATCGGCTACGATACCGCGATCACGCTGGGGGGCCTGGGCGGGAATTTCGAGTTGAACACGATGCTGCCGCTCATGGCCTACGACCTGCTCGGCGGGATCGAGATGCTGGCGAACGCCACACGCGCCTTCACTGTGCGCTGCGTGGCGGGATTGGAGGCCGATGCGACGCGCTGTCGCGAGTCCGTGGAGCGCAGCCTGGCCTTAGCGACGGCGTTGACGCCGCTCATCGGCTACGACGCGGCGGCGGAGATCGCCGAGGAGGCCCGGCGCAGCGGGCGGACCGTGCGAGCGGTGGCGTTGGAACGAGGGCCGTGGTCGGCGGAGGAGTTGGAGACGCTGTTGGATGCGCGGCGGTTGACGGGGAATGGGGAATAGAGAATGGTGAATGGTGAATGAAGAATAGAGAATGGCAAATGGCAGACCATGATTCTCCGGG
>JAUWHU010000218.1 GCA_030605705.1 Thermoflexia bacterium
GCGGGCCGTGGGCTGGTAAGGTCGTCCCAACGCCTCGGCAAAGACGGCGAACACTGTGGCTTCCGGGTCGGCCGCGGTCTGGCCCGTGGCAAGTTTTTCGTCAGCAGGCTTTGCTTGTTGCTGTTGTTGTTTTGTACTACCAGTACCAACAGCAGCAACAGCAATACTACTGCCTACTTTTTGCGCACGGTCAGGCTTTTTCTCGGTATTCACCGTGGGTAATTTTTGCGCACGGTCGGGTTTTTCGCTGTTCACCGTGGGTAATTTTTGCGCACGGTCAGGTTTTTCGCTGTTCACCGTGGGTAATTTTTGCGCACGGTCGGGTTTTTCACTATCCACCGTGGGTAATTTTTGCGCACGGTGGGGCGCGGAAACAAAGTGCTCCGCGTGAATGAAGAAAACCGGACGGGTGTAACGACCATCCTGACTGCGCCGCTGTACGTGTTGTGTCACTAAACCATGTTCTTCTAGCCGCGCCAGTTGATTTTGAGTAGTGCGACGGCTGACACCTGCCTGAGTAGCCAGATTCCCCTGCGACTGGTAACAGATGACCTTGCCCAGGTCCGCCTCGGTCACCAATCCCTGCTCGGCGAGATAGTCGAAGAAGTTGCCGCGCGTGAGAATGGTGGCCTGCAAAGCCAAAGCCAGAAACACCTTGAGCGCGTTGCCCTCGAGCGCGGCCAACAGTCCTGAATCAAGCAGGTCGTGATGCAACTGAATGTAGACCTCGTGACGCTCTGCCCACCCATCGGCAGTGTAGGTCAACGACCGGTCAATGTGAATGTTCATAGTTTTCGGCATGGGACGTTATCCTCCAGGTAAGATGGTTATGTCTGGCCTGGCGGCACAGGCCTCCGGGACACGGCAGCCCCTATACCGGATGGCACCGGCTGACAATGATGAGGCAATGGCAACCTCGAATGGGCACAGCAGCCCGGGGACACGGCAGCCCCTACGCCGGATGGCGCCGGCTAACGACGCTGAGGCCATGGCAGCCTCGCTGGAACATAGCAGCCCCTATGCCGGATAGCACCGGCTGACGACGCCGAGGCAATGGCAGCCTCGTTGGAACATAGCAGCCCCTATGCCGGATAGCACCGGCGTCAATTTGTCGAATCCGCAGTTAGCAAGCGACTGGCTTGCCTGATGACCCATTCCTGGTCAGACGCGGCGGCATACACGCGCTCCAAAGTCGCGCGCCAGGCCGCCTCGTCCCCCAACACGTACAAGACCGGACTGTTGAATCTTTCCGCGGCCCGAATCACGTGGGGGAACAATGTCAAACTCACGGCCTCTGCCAGGGGCACGTAGCCCGGCAAATTCAGCAGTTCTTCGCTGTGACCATTGCAACCTGGTCGCACATCGAAAACCAGGCCCGGCTCTTGCTGGCAGTGTCTCAACAAAAGTTTTGCGTCGTTAGTGATGATAATTTTCAAGGAACCCTTTGCCTCTCCTGGTAGCTGTTTCAATAGCCAGGCTACGTTGACTTCGGGATCTAAGCCATAGGACTGTAACGCCAAATGCACCTGGGGCGCAAAGGCCAACGCGGCTATCCCCCGAACGCGGCGCTTGACGCTGCTGGCCCGCGTGTCTTCCGTCGCAGCCCGCACCAGACGCGCCACCAATTTCCGACACCCGACTTGGATCGCCAATGCTTTTTCAGCGTGACGCAAGGCGTAGAAATCCGCTGTATTGCTGTGTGACACCGGCTTATCACAGGTAGAACAGCGTGTTTCCCGGGGCACATCGGGGTCAGTCACATGGACTTGTTGGGCGTTGCTGACTATTGCTGTTTGCATATTAAATTGCCCTGAGTTGACCTTTTCTTTGCGCCGAGTTCTTTGCGCCCGAGGCGCAAAGACAATAAATATTGCTTAATCATGCGTTTCCTCTGATGGTATCGTTAATTCCTCTGTCAAATAAGTGCATAGCGCCACGATGGTGGACGTGGAGTTTCCGTCCGGGGTGGGCCACGTCTCAATGACGTGGATGAGTGGTTGAGTAGCATCGTAATATGCAACCACGTCATTTTTCGTGCCGGTCTCGCGCCGGTAGCGAGCTGTCGTTGCCTGTTTTAGTCGTTGTGTATGAGTAATTGTGCTCATCGTCTAATGCCCCTGGCAGCCCCGTGGTGAGGCGTTTTCCCCGTACCCATCCCGTCTATGCTACCCCCTCTCAAGAGGGGGTTCAGGTGGCAAATTTCGGCGTCGCCGTATACGATGCCGTATGCGGCAACGTATACGTCCCGTATGCGGGCCGTATACGGGACGTATACAAGACCGTATACGGCAAGGGTGAGACTTTTGAAAAATGTCGCCAAAGTGTCGGTCGGTCTCATGTGATTTATCATACATCCATTGTATTTATTGATAGTTTTTATTGGCAGTCTGTGTACAGACGGCGTTTGCCAACAATTTTGACCTCAAATGTCATTTCACCAGCTTCATAGGCAGCC
>JAUWHU010000570.1 GCA_030605705.1 Thermoflexia bacterium
GGAACACAACCTGGGCGAACTGTGCCGTTTCGGTGAAGAACAGGTCCTGAACCACGATGAACTCGGCCTGCTGCAACGACTGGCGCACGTGGTTCAGGTCGGGATCGCTGACCATCGGGTTCTCACCGATCACGTACAGACAGCGCACCTGACCCTGTCCGGCCGCTCCAATGATCTCGGTGACTGTCAGCCCTATCTGGTCCGGGAGGGCCACTCCCCAGGCATCCTGAAACTTCTGCTGGATGGCCGGGTCCGTCACCCGCTGGTAGCCCGGATAGACGTTGGGCAGTCCACCCATGTCGCAGGCCCCTTGCACGTTGTTCTGGCCGCGCAGCGGGTTCACGCCGCCGCCGCGCACGCCCAAGTTACCCAGGAGCATTTGGAGGTTTGCTAGCGACATCACGTTCATCGTGCCGGTGGTGTGCTGGGTGATGCCCATTGACCAGAAGACGGCGGTGGGCTTGTTCTCGTGGAGCAGGCGGGCCGCTTCTTTGATCTTCGCGGCGGGCACCGTGGTGATCTCCTCGGTGAGCTCCAGCGTGTACTTCATCACCACTTCTTTGAGCGCCGCGAAGTTCTCGGTGCGCTCGGCGATGTACTCTTTGTCTTCCCAGCCGTTGACGATGATTTCGCGCATGATGCCATTGAAGAGCGCGACATCGGTGCCGGGTCGCTGCTGCAGGTGCAACACGGCCAGCTTGCACAGGTCAATCTTGCGCGGATCGGCGACGATGAGCTTGGTGCCTTTCTCGCGGATGGCCTTGCGCATCTTGATGCCGATGACGGGGTGCTGCTCGGTGGTGTTGGAGCCGGTGACGAAGTAGAGTTTGGCGTCTCCGGTGGAGTCCTCGATGGAGTTGGTCATCGCGCCGCTGCCCAACGTGCTGGCCAGACCGGCGACGGTGGAGGAGTGGCACAGGCGCGCGCAGTGATCCACGTTGTTGGTCTTGCCGACCGCGCGGGCCAGCTTCTGCATCAGGTAGTTCTCCTCGTTGGTACACTTGGCGGAGGAGAGGTAGCCGACGCTGTCGGGGCCGCTGTGGTCGCGGTGGTAGGTCAGCTTCTGGGCGACGAGGTCTAACGCTTCATCCCAGGTCGCTTCGCGGAAACCGGGGTATTTGCCGCCGGTGGCCTTCGCGTCACGGATGAGGGGTACGGTCAGCCGTTCGTCGCTGTGGACGAAGTCCCAACCGTAGCGACCCTTAACGCACAAAGACACGCCGTTCGCCGGCGCTTCGGGCGTGGAGGTGACGCGGGTGATCTTGCCGTCCCTCACGTTGAGGTCAAACTGGCAACCCACGCCGCAGAAAGTGCAGGTGGTGCGAACCTTTTGCTGGTTGATCGTGCGTCCCCAGCCCTGGGAGGGCTTGTCGAAGAGCGCGCCCACGGGGCAGTAGGCCACACAGTTGCCGCAGGATTCGCAGCCCGCGTCTAACATCGCCTGCCCGGCGCCGGCCACGACCAATGTGTCGAAGCCGCGTTCGGAGAAGTTCCAGACATCGCAGTTCTGGATCTCGGCGCAGGCGCGCACACAGCGCCCACAGAGGATACATTTGTTCATATCCACCAGGACGACGGGGCTGGGGTCGGAGTCTTTGGAGCGCGTGTGTCGCTGCCCACTGTGCTCCGGCCAGGCCACGTTGTATTCGTAGACCCAGCGTTGCAGCTCGCAGTCGCCATCCACTTCGCAGGTCATGCACTCGTTGGGATGGTCGCTCAAGAGCATGGAAAGGATAAAGCGGCGCAAGTCCACCACCTTGTCCGTACCCGGCTCTGCCCTGGAGTCGGCGACGTGCGTGTGTACGACCATGCCCTCAGAGACGGCGAGCGTGCAGGCCGTGGGCAACGTGCTCATGTTTTCCACCTCTACCACACACAGCCGGCACGAGCCAACAGGCGTCAGATCCGGGTGGTGGCAGAGCGTGGGCAGGGTGATCCCCAGCTGCTGGGCGGCTTCCAGAATGGTAGTACCCGCAGTGACCTCAACCTTCTTACCATCAATGGTCAGGCTAATCATTTGAGCCATAAAGTCCTCCTTGACCTCTTATACACTGCTTGTAGTAGGCGATTCATCGCCGTGATTTGGGGAACCACAAGGTTGCCCTTGCGGTGAACGCACCCATCTAAAATCCTAAATAATCGTGATTCTGCTTGTAGTAGGCGATTCATCGCCGTGATTTGGGGAACCACAAGGTTGCCCTTGTGGGGAACGCCCCTGTCTAAAATCCTAAATAATCGTGACTCACGGCCTCGGCCACCGGCCGGGGCTGCATGGGACATACATCTGCCGGGCAACGGCCCTGTACGTGGGCCTCAAACTCCTCGCGGAAGTGGCGCAGGCCGGTGAGAATGGCTACCGGAGCGGCTTGTCCCAGTCCGCAGAAGGAACCGTCGCGCACGTGCTCCGCGATCTCTTCCAGTGCGACGATGTCCTCCGCGCTCCCCTGTCCCTGGCTGAGCCGGTCCAGGATCTCCACCATGCGGAGGGTGCCGATGCGACAGGGTGTGCATTTGCCACAGGACTCGACCTGGAAGAAGCGCATCAGCACGTAAGCCAGATCCACCACGCAAGTATCCTCGGCGCAGATGAGCAAGGCCCCGCTGCCCAACGATGCCTGCAGCGAGGAGTAATCCAACGGGATATCTAACATGCTGGGAGGGATCATGCTGCCGGAAGAGCCGCCCGTCTGGGCGCACTTGAAGGTTTTGCCATCCTTCATCCCCCCGCCGTACACTTCGATGATCTCGCGCAGCGTCGTCCCCATCGGTACCTCCACCAGCCCGGTGATGTTGACATCACCCAGCATGGTGTAGACTTTGGTGCCGGGGCATTTCTCTGTGCCCAGGCTGCGGAACCACGCGGCTCCGTGGAAGATGATGGGCGCGACGTTCGCTAAGGTCTCGACGTTGTTGACGACGGTAGGCTGCCCCCGGAAGCCGGAGACGGTGGGGTAGGGGGGGCGGATTCGCGGGATGCCGCGTTTGCCCTCCAGGCTCTCCAGCAGGGCGGTTTCTTCACCGCAGATGTACGCGCCCGCGCCGGCGTGGACGTGGATGTGGAAGGAGAAATCGCTTTCCATGATGTGGTCGCCTAACAGACCCAGCTCCTCCGCCTGGCGGATGGCTTTTTCCACGCGCTCTTTGGATTGGGTGTACTCCCCACGAATGTAAATCCAGCCTTCCTGCGCGCCGGTTGCGTATCCGGCCAGCGCCATACCTTCCAGGATGGCGTGAGGGTCGCCTTCGAGGATCAGCCGGTCTTTGAAGGTCCCCGGCTCTGACTCGTCGGCGTTGCACACGATGTATTTGGTCTGCTCCGGGCGGGTCGCCACGAAGGACCACTTCAAGCCGGTGGGGAAGCCCGCGCCGCCGCGCCCCTGCAGGCCGGAGTCTTTCACTGTTTGCAAGACTTCCGCCGGGGTCATTGTGGTGATGGCGTTAGCCAGCGCGAAGTAGCCATCGTCGGCGATGTATTCCTCGATGCTCTGGGGATCAATGCTCCCGGCTCGCCGCAGCACCACGCGCTGCTGCGCGTACACGGCGCCTTTGCGTCCGGGGAGATGAGCTAGCTTCCCCGGTAGGAAATCCGGGGGCGCAAGGAGATGGGAGACGACGCGGCCTTTGTAGAGGTGTTCCTCCACCAGATAGGGCACATCCTCGGGCCGTACCGGGCCGTAGAGGGTACCCTCCGGGTAAACCGTGACCAGTGGGAGCACATCCTCGCGTCCCGTCTGGCCCATGTACTCTACCGCGATCTCTTGCTCCAGGCCGTAGTAGGCCAATTCGGTCTCTAAGGTCAGTTTTACCGCCTCGGCCCCGTGCGCGAGGCTCAGCGGATCACCGGAAACCAGCACACGCGCGCGGATCATGCGTCACCTCCCGTATAACGCGCCAGAATCTCAGGGATTTTCTCCGGCGTCAGGTTTCCGTAAACGTCGTTGTCTATCATCATGACCGGCCCGACGGCGCAAAGCCCCAGGCAACTGGTGGGCAAGAGCGTCCATTGGTTATCGGGCGTCGTCTCGCCGAATTTGATGCCCAACGTTTGCTCTAATGCTTGCCATACCGCGCGCCCTCCGGCGACGTGGCAGGGAGCATCCTCGCAGAAACGGATGACGTGTTCCCCACACGGGCGGGTGTTGATCATGCTGTAGAAGCTGGCGACGCTGTGGACTTCGCCGGCGGGGAGGTTGAGTTGTGCGGCGACAGTTTCTAAGGCTTCCGGTGTGAGATACCCGGCCTGCTGGCTCAAGTCGCGCAGGATTTCCACCAGCGCTTCTCGATTTGTTCCGTGATGCTCAATGACTTCGTGAATTTGTGTTAAATTTGTTTCCATATTTACCTCTTTTTAGACCTCGGAGGTCTATTGACTACTCCACATGCACAGCCTCGACCGGGCAGACCTGCTTGCAGATGCCGCAGCGGATGCAGGCTTCCGGGTCTATGACGTGTACTTCCTTCGGTTTCCCTGTGATGGCGTTGACCGGGCAGTTGCGGGCGCAGCGGGTACAGCCAATGCAGGCATCCGCGTCAATGATGTATTCAATCAGCCCTTTGCAGACCTTGGCGGGGCACTTCTTGTCGTAGATGTGCGCTTCGTACTCGTCGCGGAAATGCTGGATGGTGCTCAGGACGGGGTTCGGTGCGCCCTGGCCCAATCCACATAGTGAGCCTGCGGTGACGTAGCCGGCCAGCGTTTCTAACCGCTCGATGTCGCCTGGCTGGCCTTTGCCCTCGCAGATGTTGTCCAAAATTTCCAACATGCGGCGGGTTCCGACGCGGCAGGGGGTACATTTCCCACAGGATTCGTCCTGCGTGAATTCCATGAAGAAGCGGGCGATATCCACCATGCAGGTGTCCTCGTCCATGACCACGAAGCCGCCGGACCCCATGATGGAGCCGACCGAGGCTAAGGTCTCGTAATCCACGGGCAGATCCAGGTATTGCTCCGGGATACAGCCGCCCATCGGGCCGCCGGTCTGCACGGCTTTGAATTTCTTGTCGTTCAGGATGCCGCCGCCGATGTCATAAACGATCTCGCGCAGGGTGATGCCCAGCGGGACTTCGATCAGGCCGGTGCGTTTGACCTTGCCGGCGATGGCGAAGGTTTTGGTGCCCTTGCTCTTTTCGGTGCCCATCGAGGCGAACCATGCGCCGCCTTTGCGGATGATCTGGGGGACGTTGGCGTAGGTCTCGACGTTGTTGATGTTGGTGGGGCAACCCCACAGGCCGGAGACGGCCGGGAAGGGCGGGCGCGTGCGCGGCATCCCGCGTTCTCCTTCGATGGATTGCATCAGGGCGGTCTCTTCGCCACAGACGAAGGCCCCGGCTCCCATGCGAATTTCCAGGTCGAAGTCGAAACCGCTGCTGAAGATGTCCTTACCCAGCAGGCCGTAGTCCCGCGCCTGCTGGATTGCCACGCGCAGCGTGTGGATGGCGATGGGGTACTCGGCGCGGACGTAGAAGTAGCCCTGCTGTGCGCCGATGGCGTAGGCCGCGATGACCATACCCTCGATGACGGCGTGAGGGTCGCCTTCTAGCACGCGACGGTTCATAAACGCACCGGGATCGCCCTCGTCGCCGTTGCAGATGAGGTACTTCTTATCGCCGTCGGCTTTCCTGGCGAAGGACCACTTCAGCCAGGTGGGGAATCCGGCCCCGCCGCGTCCTCGCAGTCCGGAGACTTGGAGCTCGGCGATCACTTCTTCGGGGGTCATTTCGGTGAGGGCTTGGGCCAAAGCCTCGTACCCATCGCAGATGATGTAGTCCTCGATATTTTCGGGATCAATCTTCCCCACGTTTTTCAGCACCACGCGAATTTCTTTGGGGGAGGGGGGGGGCAGCGGTTCGCTGGGCGGTTCTTGATAGCGGAGCTTCTCGACGGGGCGACCTTTCAGCAGGTGCTCCTCGACGATCAGCGCGGCATCCTCGGGCGTCAGGTTGACGTAATGAGTTCCTTCTGGGTAGATCACCAGCTCCGGTCCCTGCTCGCCGTGTCCCAGGGAGCCGACCTCTACGACCTGCACTTCGTCTGCTATGCGCAGCTCGTGGAGCCTGGTCAGCAAAGCTCTCTCGACTTCCTGGGCGCCTTTGGCTAGACAGCGGGGTTCCCCGGAGATCAGTACGTGAGCGCGGTAAACCATAAAACCTCCTTGTTCACTTCCCCCAGGCAGGCTGGGGACAGGATTGTTACTGGGCCTGCGAGCGCAATTCTGCGCCAGACTTAGGATTCGTAAAAGTATAACTTCCCGTATTTTTTGCTCTAAGCCCCCGTCTCGGGGGCGTCAGCGCGGGAAATTATTCTTTTACAGACCCTTAGCTCGTGTGCCTGGTCTGGACCTGCCACTCGGCCACCGGTTCGTTGCCCAGCACGTGTTTCTCGATGAGGGCGGGGACGCGCGTGGGGTCAATCTTGCCGTAGGTGACCACTTCACTTTCGCCTATTTGAATCAAGACCATTGGCTCGTACTCGCACAGGCCCAGGCAACCGGTCTGTGTGACCACCACGTCTTTGATCTGTCGCTGCTCCACTTCGTCCAGGATGGCTTTCATGGTGTCGCGCGCGCCTGCCGCGATGCCACAGGTACCCATCGCCACCGTGACCCGTGCTCGCGCGCCCTCGCCCGCCAGCTTGCGGCGCTCCAGAGCGCGTTCCTTGATCTTACGCAATTCTGCTAAATTTTTCATCTGAATTTCTCCTCGTATAACTTCGGTAAGAGTATTAGAGTTGTTACTCAATAAAAACAGT
>JAUWHU010000553.1 GCA_030605705.1 Thermoflexia bacterium
TTTTGAAAGCGTACCTTGCAACAACTCAAACTCGATGTCCTTCACAATCTCGGATGGCATGAGACAACGTTTCATATCTTACCTTACCTCAAAGACAATATCTCCGGGGAATCTGCCGCGCGCCGGATCACGCGCCGATAAACCTCTGCGAAGCGACGTGCCATTTGCAAGTAAGAGAATTTCTCCAGCACCTGATGGCGGCCCGCCATTCCATAATCATGGAGCTTGCATGGCGATTGCAGCAATTCCACAATCATCGCAGCCAACGCTTTATCGGAACCGGGGGCGACCAATGCCCCGCTGACACCCTGCTCAATCACCTCGGGGACGCCGCCCGTCCAGCAGCCAATGACGGGCTTCGCATAATTCATCGCCTCTAAATAAACCAAACCAAACGATTCATACAAGGAGGGCAATACAAACAGATCACACTGCTGATAGAGTTGTTGAAGTCGCGTGTCACTCACCTCCCCCTCAAAGATAACCCGTGAAGTGTAGTGTGCATAATGTCTCGTAAAATAATCGCGGTACGTAAGCCCCGCCCGGCGCTGAAAACCATCAAATGCACTGTTATCCGCTCCCACGATGCGAAATCGCACATTCGGCACATCAGCTAGCACCTGCGGAATAGCCTTAAAAAGCACTCCGATCCCTTTACGCTTCTCCAACCGTCCCACGAACAACACTTCAAATTCAGCAGGCGGGGATTGAACATCGAAGGGACGGGTTTCGGATTCGGGCACAGGCACAATGCCGTAAGGCACCACGGTATATCGCTCCGGGAGCAGAGATAAACCATACGCCTCCTGAACCGCCGCTAACGTCGCCTGCGTGTTGGGCAACACATGATCGGACCGCTCAATGAGCAGTTTCTCCATCTCTCCCATTAACCGCGTATCCTTGTCCCGCTCATCTTGAATCTTGGCCACCTGCCGCTGGGCTGTCACTAAGCGTAGCACCACAGGCAACACTCCACTTACCTGAGTCACCAAACCTTCGAAAAGCCACAATGGGGAATCCACAATCTGAATCCCCTCATTGAGTTGCAGGCGGCGGATTTTTTCGTAGACGGCATGGCTGCTGTTCAAAACGTGGAATAAATTCGGGTAGCGTCGATAGTGAAGATAGCGGGTATTCTCATAAGGTATTTTGTGAACGTAGGCTCCGTCATAAAACGAAACCTGTTCCTTTTCCCCATGGGTGATCACGTGAACGTGATGACCACATTCAAAAAGCCCTCGAGCCATCAAGTTCGTCAGACGTCCAACGCCGTCAAAATTATCGGGGGGATACGAATAACTCAACAGGCAAATCCGCAACGGCGTCTTGAGCGTTGAAAGTGAAGGCTGACGTCCTGTGATGGGATCAACGGCACGATACTCCTTCCTCTCAGCTGACTGAAACAGTCGAATCGGCTCGGCATGTCGCAACGCTTCTTTCACCTCCGGATCGCGGATAAGACGGCGTTGCCGGAACAACCCCGCCATCGCCCCTTCGCAAAAGCCCCAGAGTTCCTGTAACCGCATTGTCCAAGCCTGCCGCCGTGAGATTTCACCAGTACGGCACAGGTGGCCCAACCATAGCCAATGTCCATGCACTAACTGCAGGCTACGCCGCCAGACGGACTGCCAAGATTCCCCTGCTGCTGGCCCATTCTTGATGACAAAGTAAGTACCGGAACGTGTCTGCAGCCACCAGCGTCCGGTGTAAGTAAAGACCTCTCGGTTGCGGCTTGATGCCGGTATATGATACACGGACGCTTCTCTTACAGGATACAGATACTTGCCGGCCTGCGCCAAACGCATGGCTACATCGGCTTCCTCTGCGACATAGATATAGAATTCATCGAAGCCTCCCAGTTCCAACAACACTTTGCGACGAAATGCCATGTTCGTCCCCATCGGACGCACAATCCACCATGCGCCTTCGCCAGGAGCAGGCAAATAGTCCAGCCAAGAGTCCCTCACATCCTGTTGTTCAAACAACGAAGAAAGTAATCCGAGACGATGCTGCACCATCGGTTTCTGAGAATGGATGAGATACACAACGCCTCCCGTCGCATCCAGCGCCGACGGGCCGCGAAAAAGCCCGGCGAGTTGCTCCAGCCAGCGTCGCGAGGGCACAGCATCATCATCAATATAAGCGACAATTTCCCCCCTGGCTGCAAGAAGCCCGATATTTCGTGAACGACTCAAGTTTGCTTCCGGACACCGCAATACACGCACTCGCTCTTGATAGGAAGAAAGAATCTCTAGAGTGTTGTCTCGGGTGGGTCCCACCACAACAATAACCTCAAAATTCGCATAGGATTGCCGTTCCAGCGAACGTAAAAGCGTCTGTAGCGGGCGGGCTCGATCGGTCGTGTTAATGATCAAAGACACGGAGGGATCAGCGATAATCATAATCGGCCAATACCTCCAATAACTCCAAACGCCTTTCCATATTTCCCACGCGCCAAACGAGGAAATCTTTCAATTGGTCCAAGCGTGCGACGTGCAGAGTGTTGAGTTGCGAAAACAGCAAATAATCCCGCCCGATGAGAAAACTTAACGGACGCAGCACAAAGAGGCGCCAAAACCATCGCAACCCAGATTCTACCTCATCGTCGTCTTCTGGAGACTTGAAGTAGATGCGGGAGAGCAGCTCGTATTCCTGTTGTTGCAAAGATTCGTAGCAGACCAAGGGATCGCTGCCAGGAGGAGAAGATAGCGCACTCATCTCTTCCGCTACGGCTAAGGAACTGCGCAGAATCCTGGTAAAACCCTGCATCAGAAGACGTCGCGTTTGCGCATTCAGGTCTCCACCAATATCCTGCCGACGCCGCTCGATGATGTCGGGCAAGCCGCGCAATATGTCCCTCGCCGCCAATACGCGCCCCACCGCGTGATTGAAATACTGCTCGGTAGAGACAGCGTCACACTCTGCAGCAAAGAATTGCGGCAATTCTTCCCCATTAAAGTGCTTACAAACAAAACGATAACGCGCGGCATGTTGATTGGCAGCATGCTTGAAAGGCACGCTAGCAGCTTCCTGGCTGCTAAACAGATGAACAGCTCGAGCATGGGGAGTGTAGTAGGTTTCCAGACCATGACGGCGAGCGCGATAGCAATAATCACATTCCTCATAGTAAGCCGGATAAAACCCTTCGTCAAAAAAACCGATGGTTTCCCACGTTATTCGGCGGATCGCATAAAGCGCGCCGGTTACATATTCCACAGGTTTGGGCTCCGCATCATCGTCCACCGTGGTGATATGTACCCCCACGGCATCAGGATGATGAATTTTCGCGCCAGCATGATGCACTTGATCCTCTGCGTCGAAGATCGTGCCTCCTACGATACCTGCTTCTGGGTGACGTTCAAAGACACTCAACAAAGCAGATAACCACCCGGAACGCACAATGCAATCTTGATTAAGCAGCACGACCACATCCGCCCGGCTGTGTTTGATCCCCACATTAACACCGCCAGCAAACCCCAGATTGACCGGCTGCGACAGCAATTTCACCGTGGGATGGTTTTCACGGATGCGCTGCGCAGAAGTATCCGTGGATGCGTTGTCCACACAGATAACGTCCAGGAGTTGGCTTTCTGAATACGCTTCGACCGCTTCTAAACACCTATCAATCACCGAAGCACCATTCCACACGGGAATTACAACACTCGCTTGCATGTTTTCCCTTCCACAATCTAAACCCAAGAGCTCTCCAATATAACCAAGTCATCTTACGGCACAGGTTACATTATAAACTAAAATCACTTGAAGAAAAGTAAACCACCAAGGACTTCCATCGTGCCAACAAAAACGAGCATCTCCACCACTTATTGTCGAAGATGCTCGTTCTCTATTTTTTAAGGAGAAAGAATTACCGTAAAATTGCCGGCAAATACACGAAGATATCGGTCACCATACCGCTCGCCAAATTCGAAGTCGCAAGCACATTGCCCGTCGCGCTCCGCGCCTCCACACTCACAGTATAAATTTGATAATTGGTCAACCCCGTTAAATCCACGGTTTGTGCCAATCCTACGTCCAGCGGGATCTCACAGAGTGCCTCCTCGCAGGTCATCTGACCGCCGGACAACGACACTCCGGCAGCGACATCTACAATCACATTATAGTAGTCCACGTTTCCGATGTCAATGCGATTCAGATCCACGCTCCATCGTACCCGAAGACTTTCACTCTCAATAGGAGTCACCACCACCCAAATAGGGGGTAAGTATTCATCGGCGCCGAT
>JAUWHU010000062.1 GCA_030605705.1 Thermoflexia bacterium
GCACAGATTTTGTATCATCTCAATATTCTGGGGTAATTTTTTTACCACGGAGGACACGGAGAAAAACAAGAAAACTCTGTGTTCTCGTATCGTCTCAATAAACAGTGGTAAATAGCTGTGGCCGGTCTCCTGACCGAGCCACAGACTACTCTGGCATCTGCGACGCGCCCAGGAACTGGTCGCCATCCAGACACGGGCCGCCCGGCGCGGGGACGTGGGCGTGCCGGTGGATACGACGGGGTTGAGCGTCGCGCAGGCGGCCGATGTCATCTGGCAGGGGGTATACGCATGAAGATCGTGATGCTCGGCCCTTTTGGATTGCGACCACGCGGCACGATGAGCGTACGCGCATTGCCGCTGGCGCAAGCCCTCGTCGCGCGCGGCCACACGGTGACGCTGCTCCTGCCGCCGTGGCAGAATCCGGAGGACGCGGGCCGCATCTGGGAAGAGGGCGGCGCGCGGATCGAGAACCTGCGGCTGCCGGTGGGCGCGCCGGGCTGGTTTCACCTGCGGCTGGCAAGCGCGCTCGTCCGCCGCGCGCGGGCGCTGCAACCCGACGTCATCCACGCCTTCAAGCCCAAAGCCTACGCGGGTCTGGCTCACTGGATGTTGGCGCGCTTTCACCCGCGCCGCCCCCTCGTGGTGGTGGACAGCGACGATTGGGAAGGGCCTGGCGGCTGGAATGACCTCAATCCTTATCCGGCCCCGCTCAAATATTTCTTTGCCTGGCAGGAACGCTGGGGACTGCGTCATGCCGGCGCCGTCACCGTCGCCAGCCGCGCCCTGCAGACGTTGGCGTGGGCGCAGGGCGGCGATCCGGCGCGGGTCTACTATCTGCCGAACGGCGCGGCCTGGTCTGGGCCGCCGGTCAAGCCAGTACCTCACGCCCGGCCCACACTGTTGCTCTACACGCGCTTTTTTGAATTTGACGTGGAACGTTTGTGGCGTAGCGTGCAGCGCGTGCGGGAGAGCCATCCCGATGTGCGGCTGTGGGTAGTGGGCAAGGGTCTCTTCGGCGAGGAAATATCACTGCTGCGGCTGGCGCGCGCAGCGGGATGGCAAATCGCAGAGCAAACGCCGCCGTCCCCGGAAACCGACCTTGTCTACGCCGGCTGGGTCGCGCCGGAGTCGCTGCCACAATATTTCGCCCAAGCCGATGTCGCGCTCTACCCCTTCGACGATACGCTGGTCAACCGGACGAAGTGCCCGGTGAAGTTGCTGGATCTCCTGGCGGCGGGTCTCCCCGTCGTGGGGGAAGCGGTGGGGCAGCTCGCGGAAATGATCGTGCCCGGCGAGACCGGGATTTTAGTTCCGCCGGGGGATGAGGAATCGTGGGTCGCGGCGGTGTTGGAGCTGTTGGAACGGCGCGAGTATGCCCGCGCGTTAGGAGCGCGGGCCGCCGCCGATGTGCGGGCGCGCTTCTCATGGGCGCAGCTGGCACAGATTGCCGAGGCAGCGTATCAGGCAGTCACGTAGCCGCGATTTTCAAATCGCGCTGAGTCGCCGAGACGCTGAGCCGCTGAGCCGCCGAGACGCTGCGACGCTATCCCCCAACTTTCAACTCGTAACTTCCAACTTGCAACTCTTACTCCCCCGCCAACCCCAATTCCTCCGCAATCCCCTGCATCGCCTCCAGGACGACGGCGATGTGTTCCGCCAGCGGCACGCCTAACATCTCCGCGCCCTGCTCGATGTCCTCGCGGTGCACGCCTCTGGCAAAACCCTTGTCCTTCCACTTTTTCTTCACCGAGCGCACCTTGACGTCCAAAATGGATTTGCTGGGCCTGACCAGCGCCACGGCGGTGATCAGCCCCGTCAGCTCGTCCACGGCGTAGAGGGACTTTTCCATGTGCGTTTCCGGCGTCGCGCCGGTAAGGTGCGGGGCGTGCGCCTGTACCGCGCGGATGAGCTCCTCGGGCCAGCCCAGCTCGCGCAGGATGGTCGTGCCCTTGCAGGGATGGCCTTCCGGCCCCAGGTCGGGATAGCGCTCGTACTCGAAATCGTGGATCAGGCCCACGACGGCCCACTTCTCCTCATCCTCGCCAAAACGCCGGGCGTAGGCGCGCATCCCGGCCTCCACCGCCAGCGCGTGTTTGATGAGATTAGGGTTTTGGGTGTATTCGTTGAGTAGATTCCAGGCAGTTTCACGAGTCGGCCACATAATTTACCTCCGTGTTAGTCTGATAGTCAATAGTTGGGTAGTCAATAGTCCGGCAGTCAGTGTCCACAACACAGAGTTCCCCTGTTTTTCTCTGTGTTCTCTGTGCCTCTGTGGTGAAATTCTTGCTTCTCAGTAGTTTAGATTTCTCAACGGTCAAATTCCGGTGTTCTCTGCCGCCGCCGTCCACTCTTCCAACAGCGCGTCAATCTCCGCCTCAACCTGGCGGTACTCGCCCCCCAACTTGGTGACGCTGGGGACGTTCTGCGCGCGTCCGGCGTGTTCGAGAGCGAAGGTCAGCTCTTGCAAGCGGCTTTCCGCCTGTTGAATGGCCGCTTCTAACGACTCCAGACGCTTTTGTTGTTGAGCCAGTGCGCGCTGCCGGGCGCGTTCGGCCTGGCGTTGCGCCTCTTGCCGGCGGCGAATCTCGTCGGCGGCCTGCCGGGCCTGGGGGCGTCCCCCCTCCCGTTGGGCGCGATGCCAGTCTGCGTAAGGCTCGTATCCCTCGAAGCAGTGCAGCCGCCCGCCGGCGATGGCCCATACGTGTGTGGCGAGCGCGCGGATAAGGTAACGGTCGTGGCTGACCAGAAGGATGGCGCCGTCGAAGCTCGCCAGTACCTCTTGTAGCGTCTCCTGCGAGGGGAGATCGAGATGGTTGGTCGGTTCATCTAATAACAGGAAATTGGCCCGGCGCAGCTCCAGGATCGCCAGGGCGACCCGCGCCCGTTCGCCGCCGGAGAGGACGCCCACTGTTTTGAAAACGTCGTCGCCCCGGAAACTGTAGCGGGCCAGGAAGGAGCGTGTCTCGCTCACCGACACCATCCCGGCAGTTAGTAGCGTATCCACTATTGTCTGGCCCGGATCGAGGTGGGCCTGTACTTGAGCGAGATAGCCATTGCGCACCGCCGAACCGCTGCGCACGCGCCCGCTCAACGGGGAAATCTGCCGCAGGATCGTGCGCAGGAGCGTCGTCTTGCCGGAGCCGTTGGGGCCGGCGAGGGCCACCCGCTGTCCACGGTGGATCTCAGCCTCCGCGACGGACACCAGGGGTTCGTCTCCCGCGTATCCGGCTTGCAAATCGTAAAGACCCAGCACCAGGTCGCCGCTGCGCAGCGGCGTCTGGAGGGTGATTTTCATGCGCAGCCCTTCCTGGGGGCGTTCCAGACGTACCTCGCGTTCCAGTCGCTTCAGCCGTCCTTTGGCCTCGGCGCTGCGTTGCCCCGCTCCGTAACGGCGGACGTAGGCCTGAGTCTGGGCGACGTGTTCCTGCTGCGCTTCGTAGGCGGCTAATTGTCGCGCCCGTCGCGCCGCCCGCTGTTCGAGATGGGCGGTGTAGTTGCCGCGATAGCTCTGGAGCTGCCGGCCTTCTAATTCCCAGACCCGGCCGGCGAGGGCATCGAGGAAAGCGCGGTCGTGAGCCACGACGATGAGCGCGCCTTTCCAGCTCTGCAACCGTTCCTCCAACCATTCGATACCCGCCAAGTCGAGGTGGTTGGTCGGTTCGTCCAACAACAGGAGATCGGGTTCCTCCAAAAGCAGCCGGGCCAGCAGAGCGCGTGTCTTCTCTCCCCCGCTGAGGTGGGCGACCGGCATGTCGAACTCTTCTTTCTGGAACCCCAGCCCTCCCAACACCTGCCCGATGCGCTCCTCGTAGGTAAAACCGCCGGCCGTCTCGAAAGCCTCCAGCAGGACCCCGTAACGCGCCAACGCCGCCTCGTCACCGGCGGCCATGCGCTGTTCCAGCTCGCGCAGCGCGCTTTCCTGATCCCGCAGGTCAGCGAAGACAGCGGTCAGGGCCTCCCATAGCGTTCCTTCGTCGTCGAGATCGGGAATTTGGGGCAAGTAGCCCAGGCGTGTGCCTCGTTTCAGGGCAACTCGGCCGGTATCGGATTCCAGATGGCCACCCAGGATCCCCAAGAGAGTGCTCTTCCCGCAGCCATTGGCCCCGACGAGCGCGATGTGTTCGCCGGGATGAATTTCGCACGAGATAGCGGAGAGTATCTCGAGCGCTCCGTAATATTTACTCAGGTTGACCGCTGTCAGAAGTGCCATGCTGTAGCTGAATCTCCTG
>JAUWHU010000338.1 GCA_030605705.1 Thermoflexia bacterium
ATCGTCGGGGTCCTGTCCCTGGGCCACGGCCGCAGCCACGCAAGCGGCTTCTTCCATATTAGCAGCCGGGATCGCGCCGGCCGCGCGGATTTTCTCTGGGTTGCCGCCGAGGAACAAAACCACCGTGGGCTTGTCGCTGGCCTTGACCTGTTCCAACACCTTCGCGGCCACCTCCGGCGCGGGGGGCTTGGAAACTAACAGTAGCACTTTAGTGGCCGGATCGGCCTGCAGAGCTTTGAGGCCCTCTAACATCATAATGCCGCCGACGGCAGACTTGAGGTCGCGCCCGCCGGTACCAATCGCCTGGGTGATACCCACTCCCTGGCGCGGCATGTAGCAAGTCACCGCCTGGAGTCCCGTCCCGCTGGCCGCGACGACGCCTACCGGCCCGGCGGGGACAGCATTCGCAAAGCCCAGCGCCACGCTGTTGATGATCGCTGTGCCGGCGTCCGGCCCCATCACTAAGAGGCCCTTCTCGCGGCCCAGCTTCTTGAGCGCGATTTCGTCCTCGACCGAGACGTTATCGCTAAAAAGGAAGACGTGCAGCCCCTGGCGCAACGCTTCGCGGGCGACGCCGCCGGCATAGCGACCGGCGACGGAGATGAGCGCCAGGTTCGCCCCCTCCAACCGCTCAATGGCGGCCTCCATCGTCTTGGGTGGAGGCGCCATCCCGCTTTCCATTTGGGGAGCGTGAGAGGCCTTGAGCAATGCACCGGCTTCTTCCATTGCAATAGCCGCGGCCTCCGAGGATGCGGCGCGCAGGGCGATGACCAAGTCATCGCTGGATGCGGCCTCAGCCTCCGGCGTGAGCAGGTCGGCGCCCGCCAGGATGCCTTTGTTGGCGGGCGTACCCATCACGACGGCAGCGTCAGCGATGTCCTCCAGGGCCAATAACCCCTGGGCCACCTCCAAGAGAGTGATAGAATCGTAGTATTCCCCGCTTTTGATAATGGTTTTCGTGATCAAAGTGATCTCCTTAAACGAGTTGAAAGTTACAAGTTGCAGGTTGAAGGTTGCAAGTTACAGGTTGCAAGTTGAAATCCCGCTAACATATCCAAGCCTGAGCTGGCGCCGAAAGCCAGGACATCGCGGGCGGCGTGTTCGAGTCCCTCGGCATCATCCAGCGTCAACGCGCGCAACAGGACGTGCCAGCGCTCGTCGGCCAGCCCCTCGCTGGCGGCGCGCAGGAAAGCGCAGCTCAAGCGCGTGGTGCGTGGGGCGGCGGCGGCGTAGATTTGTGCGCAGGCAGCTGCCGCGTCCGCTCCACGATCTAACCACAGTCCCAGCATCACCCCCGCCAGAAAATCATCGCCCGAGGGGGTCAGTCCCGGCCCCCACCCCGCCAGTTGGGCGGCGGCGCGCCGCACAGCCGAGGGGTCAGGGTGACTCAAAGCCTGCAGCAACGATGTCACCGCAGGGAGACCCTCTCCCAACAGCAACGCGGCAAAAGGGGAACGCGCCGCATCTTGACGCGCGGCCTGTTCTGCCAGGGTACGCAGGCGACGCAGCCCTCTGAGCGTTCTCAGAGGACGCAGCCCCTCAGGGCGCGCGGAGAGAGTCTCCCAGGGAGGGGCCGGATTCCACAGGAAAGGGGGCGGCGTGATACGGAGCAGCCACGGGCCGAGCCGAATGCCGCCGTGAGTCCGGCGCACTTCCATGCTATCGGGCAAGGGTTGAGAGGGAAAACACGTGAGGACAACGTGAAACGGCCCGTTGCGAATTTCCGGCAACACGAAGGCCAACACCGTATCATTGACCAGCAGATCCAGCGAGCGGTGAAAACGGCCCAGCACGCGCACAGTTCCGCGCGCCCGGCATAGATTCTCCCAGGCCGGCTGGCTGGCTGACCGCACGCGCAGAGGAACCGGCAAGTCGGAACTCAACTCCGGCCAGGAAACCATACCTTGCCGGGCGCGTTGTACCTTCCCTAACCCTGTCATCCCGTAAGGAATTTCACGCATGGAATCTCAATCAAGCGTCTACTGAAAAAACCGAGAATTTCACCACGGAGAACACAGAGATTTTAAACTTAGCCTTCAGAAAACTAACTTTTTGACACGCAATGTTAAATATTTTTACACCAAAATTTATTTTTTCTCAGTTTGTGGGCACTGCCTGCCCACACCTACGGTCTGTGGTGAGATGACTTTTTTCAGCGGCTACTCAAAAACGTAATTATTGTAACCTAATTTTGAAAGTTTGTCAAGATTTTTAGAATAAATAGACGGATTTGGCGAATTTATATTACATTTTTTGCTGACTGTGTCAGAGGTCTGACAACTATAAAAATTGTCTCAATAATTTTCTCAGTGAGATTCTTGTACAGCGAGTGAGAATTTCACCACGGAGGGCACGGAGTTCTGGATTTACTGTTTTCTTCTCCGTGTTATGGGCACTGCCTGCCCATACTACGTCCGTGGTTATGCCCCTCTTAGTTCTGATTCGTCCAGGTTAATACCTTATCGACAAGATGCTTGTTTTTTTGTGGCAGAAAATGAACCACAGATTTCACGGATTACACAGATTGGGCAAAGAATGAGAGAAAATCAGTGAAAATCTGTGTAATCTGTGGTTAAATCTTTGGTTCTGGCTTGTCCAGGTTAGGACGAGCTATCATGCAACCCATAACGGCACGAAGTCAAATTTCTCGACGTCCACCAGACCCTGGTCGGTCAACTTGAGTTTGGGGATGACCTCCAGGGCCAGGAAACCCAACTGCATGAAGGGATCGTGAAGCGGAGAGCCTAACGCCTGGGCCGCCTCCAACAGCGCGTCCATCTGCTCGCGGACAACCTCCACGGGCTGGTCGGACATCAAGCCGCCGATGGGCAACGGCACGCTGCCGATGACCTCGCCATCTAAAACGGCGACCAGCCCCCCACCCAACTCCTTGACGGCGCGGACGGCGGCGCGCATCTCGGCATCGTCCACGCCGGCGACGGTGATGTTGTGGCAGTCATGTCCCACGCTCCCGGCAAGCGCACCGCGCTTAAGTCCCAATCCCTGCACAAAGCCCAGTCCCACGTTGCCGGTCCCGCGATGTCGCTCAACAGTCGCCATCTTCAGCAAGTCGCGTGCCACGTCGGAGACGGCCTCCCCGGCGACGATCTTCGCCGTCACGACACACTCTTCTGTCACCACCTGGTCGGGAATCAGCCCAATAGCACGAAGCCGCGTCCCCTCGGCGGGGATGCGGAAGGAGAGCGCGCCCACATCCAAATGCACGGTGTCGCGCACGGCGCGCTCATCCACCTGCGGGATGGGCCAATCGCCCACCGGGCGGCCCTCCTCGGCGACCAGTTTTCCGCCCGCGAAAACCTGGACGGCGCGGAAATCCTCCAGCGACGGCGTGACCACCAGATCGGCGCGGCGGCCCGGCCCAATCGCCCCGCGATCCCGCAGGCCCAGGGCCTCGGCGGCGTTCAACGTCGCCATGCGAATCACGGTGACCGGGTCGAGGCCGGCGGCAATCGCCAGGCGGACGTTGTGGTCAATGCTGCCCTCGTCAATCAAATCGGCGGGGTGGCGGTCATCGGTGGAAAAGGCAAAGCGGCGGGCGTTTTCCGGCGTGATGGCGGGGAGCAGGGCGCGCAGGTTCTTAGCAGCAGTGGCCTCGCGCGCCAGGACGTACATCCCCAGGCGGGCTTTCTCTCGCGCTTCCGCAACGGTCATGCTCTCGTGATCGGTAGTCGGCCCGGAGGCGACGTAGGCTTGCAACCATTTTCCGGTGACGCCGGGCGCGTGCCCGTCAATGTGACCGTCCTGGAAGGCCATCAGCTTCTCCAGCGCGCCGGGCAGTCCCAACACCGCGCCGGGAACGTTCATAAATTCGGCCAGACCCGTCACACGGGGCAAATCTCGCAGGGCCAGCAGGTCTTCGGCTTCCAAAGTTGCGCCGGAGGCGCCCATGTGCGTCGCCGGGACGCAGGAAGGCAGATTTACGAAGATAGTGAGGGGCAATCCCTCCGAGGCCGCTAACATGTAGCGGATGCCGTCTGCGCCGGCGACGTTGGCGATCTCGTGCGGATCGGAGACGACGGTGGTGACGCCGTGCGGTACTACCGCGCGGGCGAACTGCGGCGGGCTGACCATCGAGGATTCGACGTGAACGTGCGCGTCAATAAGACCGGGCGCGACGAACTGCCCCCGCAGATCGCTTTCCGCCCGGCCCTCGTAGCCGCTGCCCACGGCGGCGATCCACTCGCCGGCCAGCGCCACGTCGGCTTCTAATATCTCGCCGGTGAAAACATTGACCACGCGGGCGTTTCGCAACACCAGGTCGGCAGGTTCATCGCCTCGCGCGACGGCCAGCAGATGCAGAAAAGATTCGCGGTTCATGGGTCTCCTCCAAAAATAGACGTTACAAGTTACAAGTTACAAGTTAAAAGTTGTCACGAAATCCGTAGGCTCTTTGGGAATTCGCGTGGTCGGGTTAAAATTAACCACGGATTTCACGAATTAGCACGGAAAAAAGTAAAAAATCCGTGAAAATCCGTGTTGTGGGCACTGCCTGCCCACACTGCGTCTGTGGTGAAAAATTCACGTCGCGTGGCATACCAGATGTCAGACGACTACGGTAGATTATACTCCCATCGCAAAAATATGAAAAGCGCACCCGTGGTAGCCGCGATTTCCAAATAGTGCTCCCCCCAAATAGCGCATCACCCAAGATGGTATATAATAGCGAGGTTGTAACTGGAACACACCCTAATCAAACTTGCTCAAAACGGAGGTAATAAATGAGCTCAACTTTCATGGAATCAGAACAATACTTCTTCACGTCGGAGTCGGTGACAGAAGGACATCCCGACAAAATGTGCGACCAGATTTCCGATGCGGTTCTGGACGCGATCATCGCCGATGACCCCGACGCCCGCGTCGCCTGCGACGTGGCTGTCACCACCGGCCTGGTCATGGTAATGGGCGAGATCACCACCAGCACCTACGTGGACATCGGGAAACTGGCCCGCCAGGTCGTGCTGGATATCGGCTATGACCGCGCCAAGTACGGTTTCGATGGCGCCACCTGCGGTGTGACCGTCAGCATCAAGGAGCAATCCGCCGACATCGCCTTAGGCGTGGATAAGGCGCTGGAAGCCAAGACCGGCGAGATGACGAACGAGAGCATTGAGGCCACCGGCGCGGGCGACCAGGGCATGATGATCGGGTTCGCCTGCAACGAGACGCCGGAGCTGATGCCCCTGAGCATCTCGCTGGCCCACCAGCTGTGCCGGCGGCTGGCCCAGGTGCGCAAGGACAAGACGCTATCCTACCTGCGCCCCGACGGCAAGAGCCAGGTCACGGTGGAATACGCCTACGGCAAACCCCAGCGCGTAGACACCGTCGTCATCAGCACGCAGCACGCGCCGAACATCACGCAGGAGCAGATCCGCGCGGACGTGATCGAACACGTGATCAAAGATGTGGTTCCCGCCGCGATGTTAGATGATGAGACGAAAATCTACGTCAACCCCACGGGTCGCTTCGTCACCGGCGGGCCGCTAGGCGACGCCGGCCTGACCGGACGCAAGGTCATCGTGGATACCTACGGCGGCGTCGCACGTCACGGCGGCGGCGCGTTCTCCGGCAAAGACCCGACGAAGGTGGATCGCTCAGCCACGTACATGACCCGCTACATCGCCAAGAACCTGGTCGCCGCGGGCATCGCCGACCGGCTGGAGCTGCAAGTCTCCTACGCCATCGGCGTAGCGCACCCGTTATCGCTCTCTGTGGAGACCTTCGACACCGGCAAGATTTCGGATGATAGGATTGTGGAACTTATCAACGAATTCTTCGACCTGCGGCCGGCCGCCATCATCCGCGACCTGACCCTGCGCCGCCCCATCTACCAGGCGCTGGCAGCCTACGGACACTTCGGGCGCACAGACGTTGATGCGCCGTGGGAGAAGACGGACAAGGCAGAGTTGCTCCGCAAAGCTGCCGGACTGGCGTAAGCCTAACCTGAGCAAACCAGAACCAAGAGGGACATAACCACGGAGAACATCAACGACCATAAGGTCTTATGACCGATGGCGGAGAAGAAAACAGTAAATCCAGAACTCTGTGTTCTCCGTGGTGAAATTCTTGCTCAATGTACAAAAATTTCACTGGTAAGGTACTCATTTTCTGTACCCGCTATAGCCTGCTACGGTCAAAGGTCAGCATTCTGTCCTATACCCCAGAGGATGCGCTTACTTGACACATCGTGAGAGGTTGCTATAATATGAATATATTCGGCTTTTTCAAAAAACAAAAGGGAGCATGATGAAACTGACTGGTCGTCAGCGGGCTTTTCTGAGCGGGTTCCTTGACCTGTACCGTGAGGCGCAGGAGCCGCTGCACTACACAGCTATAGCGAAACGGTTGGGAGTTAGCAAAATCACGGCTTACGATATGCTGCGATTGTTGGAAGGGCGGGGGCTGGTGCAATCGGAGTATGTCCTGCGGGGTAAAGGGCAAGGAGCCGGACGCTCGAGCATTGTTTTTCGCCCTACACCCCAGGCGGATGCTTTGTTCACCGAGCTATCCGGCGGGGTGGAAAACCAGGCTCTGTGGGAGGCGGAAAAACAGCACATCTTAAACGCTCTGGAAACGTGTGACGATCACCAGGATCTCTTGGAAGAGCTCTTGCGGCGCTTGCCCACCAGCCAATCCCCCCTGGTGCAGGCTGCCGAAATGATCACGGCGGTCATCCTCAGCTTGCATCTGTTGAGCAAGGCCACCGAGACGTCGGGCCTTTTCGATAAACTGCGCTCACTGGGGTTGCCTGGCGAGGCGGGCCTCGTCGCGTTGGGAGGGCTAACGATGGGACTTTCCTTTGTCGAGCAGGTCAACCGGCAATTGATCGAGCAACTCCTGGCTTACATGGGTCGCTACCAGCAGATCGTCACCAATCTCAACGCGGAGAGCAAAAGGAAGTTGACCGGCTTCGTGAGAGAAGTGATGCAGATGATGGAAAGGTGAGTTTTTTTTACCCTAATTATTTCGTCTTTTCTGTCTTTATCGTTTTGTAGAAGGGGGTATATCATGGATGACTCTGGTTGCGGAGACACAGCAGAGACATTCCCGCCGCTTTCCACGTTCTTGTCGTCGGATAAGGCTTCTGGAATCACAACTTAATTGAGGAGGTCAATAACAATGAAACTTGAAAACATCGTTCACACGATCGCATCCGCGGGGCAGGCGAAGCCGTTCGCTCATCTGACGGCCGGCGCATTACAGTACAAACCTACCCGCCGCCTGCTCATGAGCTACGTAGACCGGCGCATCAACCAGCGGTTGGAGAATGCCCACGAACTCAACGAGCGCCGTCCGGCCCGCGTCACCCAGGACAAAGCCTACATTGTCCAGGCGATGGCGCACTCCATTGACCGCGCGTTGGAACGGGGCTACGTCTCCGAAGCGGTGGTCAAAGGCTTGCTGCGCGGCCTGGTGATAAACGCCTTCCTGCGCGAGGAGCATAAGGATGCACAGGAGCGCTTCTACCACGAACACAACAGCTACGGCCCTCCGGGGTTCCTCGTCATCGCACCGGGCAAGCTGTGCAATCTGCACTGCAAGGGATGTTACGCCAGCTCGGGACGCGATACCGAGAAATTAGATTGGGAGGTCTTCGATCGCATCGTCACCGAGGCCCAGACGCTCTGGGGATCAGGATTGGTTGTCATCACGGGCGGTGAGCCGCTGGCCTATCGTTCCCAGGGCAAAGGCGTGCTGGATATGGCGGCTAAGCATCAGGATATGTTTTTCTTGATGTACACCAATGGCACTTTGATTGATAAGGAAATGGCTGCTCGCATGGCCGAGGTGGGCAACCTCACCCCGGCCATCTCGGTGGAGGGGTGGGAGGAACGCACCGACGCCCGTCGGGGCAAGGGAACGTACCAACGGGTGCTGAAGGCAATGGCTAATTTGCGTGAAGCCGGCATGCCTTTCGGCATCTCCCTCACCGCCACGTGCGAGAATTGTGAGGAGCTGCTCTCCGACGAGTTCCTCCATTTCTTTTTCGAGGAACAAGGCGCTATCTACGGCTGGCTTTTCCAGTACATGCCCATTGGGAGAGGCTTTACCTTGAATCTGCTCCCTACACCGGAGCAGCGGGCGTGGATGTGGCAACGTTCCTGGCAAATCATCCGCGAGAAAAAATATTTCCTGCCCGACTTTTGGAACTCAGGCACCGCCTCTGACGGCTGTATCTCAGCCGGACGTCAGGGAGGCTATCTCTACATAGATTGGGACGGGAAGGTGACGCCCTGTGTGTTTATTCCCTACTCCCAGATCAACATCAACGAAGTGTACGCCCAGGGGGGAACGCTAAGCGACGTTCTGGAAACCCCGTTCTTCAAGGCTATCCGCAAATGGCAAGATGACTATGGCTATGCGGCGACCAAGCCGGAAGCATGTGGGAACTGGACGATGCCCTGTATCATCCGCGATCACCATGCTGACTTCCGCCGCATTCTTGCGGCGACCGAGCCGGATCCGGAGGACGAGGCTGCTCTCCACGCCATGACTGATCCGACCTACCGTGAGGGCCTCATCAAGTACAATGAGGACGTGGCGCGGCTGATGGATCCCATCTGGGAGCAGAAGTACCGGAAGGGCAACGGTCAAGAGCCGTAGAGAGTGACGAATGTACTATGGGCCGTGGGTCTCTGGGACTTTGCATAGTGTGTTCACCGAGACGTTAATTTTTCACCACAGATTAGTGGGCACTGCCTGCCCACACTGCGCACAGATTGCACTGATTTTTGATTTTTTTGCGTTAATTCGCGCCATTCGCGGTTGATTCTGGCTCGACCATGCGAAATCCTAAAGAGCCTGGGCCGTTTGTTTATGGAGCGGGAGGTGAAGTGTATGCACGATGGCGAGTAGTCCGGTGTATGGAAGACACTTTCAGTAATTGACAGATGAGAAAGGAGATGAACGATGGCTAAATTGATCGAAAAGAGCTTGCTGATGGGTCTGGGCATGTTGACGCTGACCCGCGACAAGGTGAGGCAGTTCGTGGACAAACTGGTGGAAGATGGCGATATCAAGCCAGAGGAAGCCCCCGGCATCATTGATAAACTGGTGAATCGGGGCGAGACGGAGCGAGAGGAACTGCGCAAACTGGTGCGCCAGGAACTCGACAAGGCCCGTGCCAGCGTGTCCCCGGCGTCCCGCAAGGATGTCGAGGCACTGAGCCAGAAGATTGATGAACTGGCCGCCCAGGTCGAAAAACTGGCAAGTTAGCAAGCGAAAGGGGCAATGGAAGCGGGCGGTGGCCGCGCGTCAGTAAGTCCTGCGGTCACTGCCCGGCTTTCCGGTGTCAAGGCACAGGAGGTGGGGATGAATCTGAAAGCGAGCCTGGCGCGGATGTTCGTGGGGAGCCTCTCACAGAATGACCTGCTGCAGACAGCTGGTGAGATGCTTGACGAGCGGTTGAGCCAGATGCCCGTGGAGGAACGGGTTGTCTTCCTGTGCCGCCTGGTGGAAGAGAACCTGGAGTGGACACTGGCGGACCTGGACCGCTCGCAGCGGGCACAATTGATGAACAATCTCCTCCCGCTCATCGCCCGTCACTTCCCTCTGCAGGATGTGGACATTCTGGGGGCGTTCGCCGATTTCGGAAGGCCCTCGGAGGCGGACCGGGAGGGGTTGTAAATGTTGCGGTTGCAGAGGGCCGTGGTCTGGCAGCGTATCTTCTCAAAAAGTGGGGACAAATCATGGGGCACAGCAAAAATCAGCCACGAAACCACCAGCGTAACTTTTAACTTCTGATTTATCAACTTTTAACTTATTTTTTAGGAGATCTCATGTCAAAGTCAAGGATCGCTTTAGTGACCGATAGTACAGCTTATCTCTCACCAGATAAGGTGCAAGAATGTCACGCCACGGTTGTCCCGCTCTACATCCAC
>JAUWHU010000113.1 GCA_030605705.1 Thermoflexia bacterium
CAGCCTCCTGGCGAGGCTGTCTCTCGCTGACATAGCAGCGAGGACAGCGATGAAAATCAATCCGCAATGGTTGGCTTTGTTGACGGCAATAGCCTGGGGGGTTGGCGGTTTCTTTGAGAAGAAGGGCCTGCGTCTGGGTCAACTCTCCCCGCAAGTGGGGATCACGATCCGCACCGCTGTGGCGCTGGTTGTGTTGGGCGTCGCGAGTTTCTCCCAATGGAAGACCATCCCGCAGGCTGAGCCACGGGCCTTGTGGATGTTAGTTATCGGCGGTGGCGTGGTCGCCGGCTCGCTGGGGATGCTCTGTTACTACACCGCTATCCACGGAGCAGAGTTGAGCAAGGTCATGCCCATAGCCTTCACCTCACCGCTGTTTGGGGTGTTGGCAGGGCTGTTGGCCGGGACGGAATCGCTCACGCCTAAAACGGTTATTGGCATGTTGTTGACCATAGGGGGCGTTGTGGTGTTGACCATGGCATGATACTTCAGAAAATGGGGAGGAAAAAGAAATGACCGCGATCGAGGTAAAACCCGGAATCTACTGGATCGGCGTCAATGACCGGACCACCGATCTCTTCGAGGGGCTGTGGCCGATCACCCGCGAGGGGGTTTCGTACAATGCCTACGTGGTGCTCGGTGAAAAGAAAGCCCTGGTGGACATGGCTAAGGATTTCAAGGTGGATGAGATCCTGGATCAGATCTCGCAGCTCGTTGACCCCTCGGAGTTGGATTATATCGTGGTGAACCACATGGAGCCGGATCATACCGGTGCGGTACGCATGATTCACCGCATCGCGCCGCGCGCCACCATCCTGGGGACCAAAAAGGCCCTGGAGATGATGGACGCTTATTACCACATCACCGAGGGAGTGCGTGAGGTCACGGACGGCGAGACGTTGGATTTGGGCGGCCATACTCTCAAATTCGTCTCGACCCCCTTTGTCCACTGGCCGGAGACGATGGTAACCTACGCGGTGGAGCAGCGGGTGCTTTTCTCCTGTGACGCCTTTGGCGGTTACGGCGCGCTGCAGGGGGCGATTTTTGATGACCAGTGTGCCCGGCTGGATTTCTACGAGCAGGAGGCGCTACGTTATTACGTGAACATCGTCGCGCTGTTCCCCAAGCCCGTGCTGAAGGCGATCCGCAAGCTGGCAGCCGTGCCCATTGACGTGGTGGCTCCTTCTCACGGCTTGATCTGGCGCGCGAACCCGCAGCGCATTGTGGAACTGTATCAGCGCTGGGCCGAATATGCCGGCGGGCCGGGGGATTTGGGGGTGACGTTGCTTTACGGGACGATGTACGGCCTGACCGAGAAGATGGGCGAGGCCGTGGCCACAGGGGTGGCCCGCGCCGGCGTGCCCGTTGAAATCTTCGATGTCCGGCATACCCACGTTAGTTACATCCTGCCTTACCTTTACACCCGGCGAGGCGTGTTGGTCGGTGCGCCCACTTACGAGGGGAACCTTTTCCCGCCGATGGCGGAAGCGCTGCGCGCTGCGCTGCACAAGCGCATCTTCAATCGCAAGGCGGCTTACTTTGGCAGCTATGGGTGGAGCGGCGGGGCGCGGCGCGGTTTCAAGTCGCTCGCCGAGCAGCTACGCTGGGAAATCTCCGACGGTTTGGAGTTCAAGGGCGGGCCGACCCCGGAGCTGTTGCGGAAAGGCGAGGAGTTCGGTTACCGCTTTGCCAAATCTTTGGAGGAAGGGTAAACGACTGCGGTTTATTTTCGAGGCCAGCAGATTCAACGCAGAGACGCAGAGGCAATGATTTGTAGTAACGACTTTAGTCGTTCAGCGCCGCAAGCGACTGCAGTCGCCACTACGGACCGGCTATTTGCATGGTTGGGTAGTCGCTGAGACGCTGGGACGCTGGGACGCTGAGACGCTGGGACGCCACAACGTTGAGCCGCACCAATCACCAATCACCAGTCACCAACCCTCTTGAACGCTTCCGGCAGGGCGCGGGCGACATCTCCTGCGGCCATGCCGGCTGCGCCGAATTGTTGGCGGGCCAGCTCGCCGGCCAGACCGTGGAGATACGCTCCCGCCGCAGCCGCTTCGAAGGCTCCCAACCCCTGTCCCCGTAACGCGACGATGGTCCCCGCCAGCACATCACCGGTACCCGCCGAGGCCAGACCGGAATTGGCGAAAGGCAACAGCACCGCGCGCCCGTCGGGCGCTGCGATGACCGTGAAGGCACCCTTGAGCACGACGACGTGCCCCCAGTCCCTGGCGTAGGTCATGGCGGTCTCCCGGCGGTCGGCCTGGAGCTCCGCGATGCTTTTCCCCGTGAGCCGGGCCATCTCGCCGGCGTGAGGCGTCAGGATGGCGCCCGGCGGCAAGAGACTCGGCCAGTCGGGGAGCCGGCTCAAAATGTTCAGCCCGTCGGCGTCCACGACGAGCGGCGGGTAAGTAGGGGATTTGGAAGTGACGGCGTTCCCCGGCGTCAGGAAGCCCACGCTGCGTTTCTCCGCTGTTTGCCCGAAGAGCGTTTGCACGAAGGCGACCGTCTCCTTTGCCTGACCTAACCCCGGCCCCAGGAGCATGGCCTGATAGGTTTGTCTGGGTGCTTCTAAGATGGCGACTGCGTCGGCGGTGAGCGCGCCTAAGGCGTGGGGCAGCAGCAGGGTGGTGGCCTCCGGCACCAGCGGCACGACTGCGTTGTGGAGCGAGCCGGCCAGCGCCAGCGTGACCAGCCCGGCTCCCGCGCGCACGGCGGCCAGCGCTGCCAATGCCACCGCTCCCGTGTAGTTCACCGAGCCGCCCACGATGAGGACTTTGCCGAAGGTGCCCTTGTGTGCCGAGGCAGGCCGTTCAGGGAGCCATGCCCGCACCAGTGCCGGCGTCACGACCTCCGGCCCCTCGGCGGACGCCTCAATTCCGGCAGGGATGCCGATGTCGGCTACTACGAGCTCTCCCACTTTCTCAGCGCCGGTACGTGCGCGGAGCCGCGAGTGTCCCAACGTCTGTATTACAATCTCTGGCGGGATGCCGATGTCGGCTACTACGAGCTCTCCCACCAGCTCCGCGCCAGGGAACCGGAAGTGCCCCGGTTTAGGATACGCGAAAGTCACGGTGAGGCGCGCTTGCAGCGCCAGCGGATCGGTCGCGCCCGTGTCGAAATCCATCCCCGATGGCCCATCAATGGCGACGATGAAGGGGTGGGGCGGGGCCGGCTCCGGCGCGCGATTGAGCGAGGTCAGCGGATGGCGTCTGGCGGCGAGCGCGCTTTGCGTCGCCTGCAGAATCTCGATGAGGGGGCTGCGTAGCGGAGGATGCGCGCCTGTGCCCAGTAGACCATCCACCAACACATGCGTTTTGGCGACGAGGCGGCGCAATTCCCGGTATGTCTCGTCCTCTGCCTGGGTGATGATGGTCACGCCACACTCCACGGCTTGTTTGAACACCGGGTCTTTTTCCGCAGTGCGTGGGCGGGTGAGATAGGCCGTT
>JAUWHU010000299.1 GCA_030605705.1 Thermoflexia bacterium
TGACCATAACGCCGTTGCCAAGATTCAACTGCGCACCGACACTGCCATCGCCGCCAGCGTGGACCGATCTCCAACTGCGCCCACCGTCAATGTGCTCCAACTCCCCGACATCAGCCAGCAAACCGCCACCATTAGCTGGACTGCCCAAGACCCTGATGGCGATGCCACCACTTCCACGGTCTACTACAGCCCCGACGGCGGCAGCACCTGGCATGCTTTGGTGCAAGACACCAGCGAAACCCAGGTTCAATTTGACCCGGTTACCATCCCCGGCGGCGAAGTGCAGTTCCGCATCGTCACCAACGACGGCTTCAACCAGACCACCACGCTGCTGCCCCTCATCACCGTACCGGATCACACCCCCACAGCCTATATCAACACGCCCGCCGGCGCCGACTTCATCGAGGGCGACGCCGTCATCCTAAAAGGGTATGGTGATGATACCGAAGATGGCACCCTGCCCAACGAAAATCTCTACTGGTTCGATGCCAGCAACCAAAATATCGGCACTGGCCCGCTGCTCCACGTTCAACTGCCCCCCGGTCAGCACACCCTGACCCTGCAAGCCGTTGATTCCGCCGGGCAATATGACACTGCCAGTGTGGTCGTCAACGAGCAACTTGCACCAACGCCAGGGACATCCACCACACCCGGCGACGCCGATTCATTATGGCTGATGCTCGCCGGGTTGGGGCTGATTCTGCTCTTGATCGGCGGTGGCTTCACCTTCTTGATTCTCTACTTCGTGCTGCGCTGGCGCAATAAACCTGCCCCTATGCGGGCACGGCGATCTGCTCCCCAGGCGGGTACCAACCAGGCCTATCAGGATGCCCAGGGACGCTGGTGGATGCATGATCCGCTCAGCAAACACTGGTTCCTCTGGAACGGCTCCTCTTGGCAGCCCTGGCAGGCTCCAGCCGCGAGAAGGATTCCTCCCCCGAATCTCAGGCCCCCCCGCTCCGGCTCCTGTCTGCTGGTATTAATGATCCTGGTGCTGCTGACCATCCTGATCTTTGGCGGCGTCTTCTTGGCGCGCGGGGGTCTGATCCCTGGGGTAACCCTGCCCCAGGTCGGCGCGTTCAACCTACAGGACTTGCTCAAGACGGGCGGTCTGGGCCTGCTCTTGAGCGTGCTGGGGGCCTTGGCTCTCAATGGCGGCCTCAAGGCGATTCGCGAGCGCCGCGCCAGGGTAGACTTCGGCGATGAAGACTTCAGCGACATTCGCGAGGTACAGGGCTGCCGGGCGGTGCTGCATGGCATCGGCCAGGTAGGGATCGGCCTGGCGCTGCTGATCGCGGGCCTGGCGCTGGCGGCCCTGGCGCTATTCCAGCAGATTCTACCCGGGTTGGGGTTTTAAGAAGCCCCTTTTCTTCAGAAAGCAGAAAGTAGGCAAGCCGGTCACACAGGGTTCCCAGTGCATTTCGTCAATGGTAAGGCGCCTTGAAAAGTTAGTTGTTGTATATCAGTCATCAGGAAGAAGTCCAATGAGTAGGCGGCATTCTCAAAAAAGTGGCAATCCGTGGCTTGGTCTGGGTCTTGGTGGTTTAGCCGGGTACGTTCTGACTCAACAGGTCTGGGCAATCTGGCAACTCATCAACAGAGACGTCAAGCGCACGCTCAATACGCAGACCAATGAGGCGCCGGCAGGGCGCGCGTTTTCGGAGACGACAGAAACGGAAGTTTACACCAAGTCACACACAATCGAAGATGATATAGAACGGATAGTCTATCTGCCAAAAAGACGGCGCTTCGCTACACCGCTCGTTATGCAGCACGGGATGTGGCATGGCGCTTGGTGCTGGGAGTTGTGGCAAGAGCTGTTCGCAGAGTGGGGATGGGAAACTCACGCTCATAGTCTACCGGGGCACGCCGGTTCTCCTACGCAACGTCCTATTGCGCGCTGCACCCTGGATTACTATCTGAGTTTTCTGCAAACGGAAGTGGCGCGCCTGCCACGACAACCGGTATTGATGGGGCACAGCATGGGAGGAGCTTTGACCCAGTGGTACCTCAAGTATGTGAGTGACGATCTTGCGGCTGCGGTGCTTGTCGCGCCCTGGGTTTCGCACAGTATGTTCAAGGACGGGATGTTCAAGTTGATTTGCTTCGATCCGGTGGGAGTGTTGCTGATGCTGCTCAGTTGGGATGCGACTCCAATGAAGCGGAAGGGAGATAGTAGCGCTGTTCGGTTTCTGGTAGGCCCCCAAGCTGTGGTTCCTCTGGAGGAACTGCAACCAAAGTTGGGGCCGGAGTCAGTGCTGGTAATGTATCAGCACAATCCCCCCTTCTGGTACCCACCGGAGCGAGTCAAGACACCCATGCTGTGGATAGCCGGTGAGGATGATCCGTTGCTGGTAGAACCTGCTGAACGACGTTCTGCTGCGCACTATGGAGCGGACTACATAGTAGCGGAGAG
>JAUWHU010000288.1 GCA_030605705.1 Thermoflexia bacterium
AAGGACTTGCAGACCGCCTTGGGCAGCTGGACGGAGCTCAAGCACGATACCATCCTCTACGCCAAGCAGGTGATGGCTGAGCTGGGGGGCGGAGCTCCCGAAGAACCTCCCGTCCGGGGCTACGTTGAGCCGAACCCGGAGGCCTTCGCCCGGCTGTTGGCCCTCACTCGCATGACCCGCGATGGGCTGGCAGAACGCGGCATCCTCTCTAATGCTACCGCCGGACGGCTCAGTGAACTGGAAAATATGTTGGTCTTCCTGCAGAGCGTGGCCGAGCGCGAGCTCGCCGGCGGCGCGATCACTACGGAGGAATATGAGCGACTCAAATACTACGGCGGTTGGCTGGAGCGGATGACCCTCTCCGCCGCCGATACCGTCGAGGGCAGCTACTCCAACGTCTTCAGCGAGGATGAGCAGGCAGCGCTGGTCGCGGATGTGGCGACCGATCCCAATGGCTACGTGTTGGAAGAGGCCACCGGTCGCATTTTCGAGATCTACGTTGTTGTGCCCAACGGCGTCGGCGGATTGCAGATCGCCCAGGGCGGCGTCTTCTCCTACTACGAGTTCCGCTGGCCTATGGAAGACCGTCTCACCGACGAGGCGTGGCGAGCGCTGATCACGGCAGGGAATCAGCCGCCACGGCCAGAGTGGACCAACTCGTTCAGCGCGCCGTGATTTCTGCAAAAGACCTCCGAGGTTTACCGAAAACCTCGGAGGTTTGAACGTTTGCCAAAAAGCGTATCTGCCTCGAAAATAACCCCCTACCCACGACCACGATCAGACGGGCGGTTAAAATAAACGCAGAGTCGCTGAGCAGCAGAGCCGCAGAGAGAAAATATAAAAACTCTGCGCCTCGGCGTCTCTGCGTTGCATCTGCCTCTCATTTTCGTTCTTGCGGGTACACGTAGTTCGTGATGACTGCCTTGAAAATAAACCGTCCGTAGTAGCGACTTCAGTCGCTTGCGGCGCTGAACGACTAAAGTCGTTACTACAAGTCATTTTTGTAAAAGCCGCACTGCCGGCTCCAAGCTCCCGTCTCGGGGGTACCCAGGTGCGAGTTTCTTCACAAGCCCGCCCCCGTCCCCGGGGGCGGGGAGCTTTGGGGAGCAGACGTGTTACTTGTGCCGTAATGTGTAAAAAAGCCTCCCGCAGGTTGACCTGCGGGAGGCGCGGCGCGTCACACCTCACAGAGCCGTATCCATCCTGTGCAATTCTAACTCCATTCCCAGGCGGTCAAAAATCTCCCGCGCCTTCTGCCACAGCGCTGCTCCCTTCTCGCTATCTCCTTTCTCTATCTCGTGCCCGGCCCACTCCCGCAGCGTCCGTGCTCTCTCTCCCTTTGCGCCCATCTCCGTGAAGACCTGCAGGCTCTCGGTGAAGCAGGCTGCCGCGTCGTAGGCGTGATCGCCGATGACGACGGGTTCCGGCAATTGCGCCGCCACCATCCCCAGGGCACGCCACGCGCCGCCGGTGAATTCCTGCTGCTCTGTCTCCTGCCCCAACGCCAGCGCCTGCCGCGTTGCCACCAGCGCATCCGTCACTTGTTCTTGCCCCAACAGTGCTTCTGCCAGGAAGCGGTAGGTTTCCGAGAGCGCGAAAAAACCAGCGGTTCCGGCCAGATGGATAACCTGCCGCAGGGTTGCCTCGGCGGCGCGATATTCCGCCAGCCCCACTCGCGCTCCACCCAGGTTGCTGAGATACACCATCTCTCCGTCCCGGTCGCCGATCTCCTGGGCGATAGTCAGCGCTTTTTGATAGAACACGACGGCCGCGCGGTAATCACCGCGCAAACGGGCAATTTCGCCCAGGCTGTTCAACGCGCTTTCCTCCCCATCTCGGTCTCCTGACTCCCGACGCAATGCCAGCGATCTTTCCTTGTAGTGGGTGGCTTGCTCGTAGCGCCCCAACATCTGGTAAGCCACGCCGATCAAATTCAGGCTGCGCGCCACCTCGTCCCGGGCTACCAGTTCCGCACTGAGCGACAACGCTTGTTCACCCAGAGTCAACGCTGCCTCCGCATTGCCCAACCTCATAAATGCCCAGCCCTTATTGTACAACCCTCTAGCCAGTTCGACCGGCGCGCCGGCCGCCTGCGCTACTTCCCCTGCCCGCCCCGCGCTCTCCAGCGCAGCACGATGGTCGCCCTGACTGTCTTGTACATCACTCAATCCGTTCCAGGCGCGCGCTTGTGCTGCCGCATCTCCGGCCGCTTCCGCCGCCATCAGCATCGCTGTGTAAGCCTCTGCCGCCTCTGTGTATCGGGCCTGCCACCGCAGCATCTTGCCCAATCCCTCGTATAGCTCCCTCTGCCGTGCCCAGACTTGCAAAGTCTCCGAGACTTTGCAAGCCTCCGCCAGAAACTCTAACGCTTTTTGATAGTAGCCGATGGCCGCCTCCGGCGCGTAGGTGCCCTGTGCCTGTTTCCCGGCCCGCCTGTACCATTCTGCTGCTTCCACCGTCTCCCTCGCCTGTTCATAGTGCATGGCAATCACCGCCGCCCACTCGTCAGCACGCTCGGCGGTTACTTCTTCCAACCACTCGGCCGCCCGCTTGTGAAATACCCGGCGTAGTTTCTTCAGCGTGTACTCGTACACCACGTCCCGCAGCAACACGTGCTTGAAGTGGTACTCCTCCTCCCCCGGCAACTGGGACGCCGGCTGCCGGAACACCAGGTCGCGCTGCTGTAGCCCCTCCCATCGCTCCGCCAGCACCGCTTCCTGCCCGATGTACTCCACCGCCCCATCCCAGAACACTCGCCCCACCACCGCCGCCCGTTGCAGCGTGGCCCGCTCCTCCCTGCCCAATCGTTCCAGACGCGCTTGCAATACCCCTTGCACTGTGCCCGGCACACTCAACCCCAGCGACTGTTCCTCGTCTACCTGCCAGACATTCGGCCCGGTCTCGATCACTCCCTGCTCGATCAGCCAATGCACCAACTCTTCGGCGAAGTAGGGGTTGCCCGCGCTCCGTTCGACCAACAACGGGATCAGCCAGTTCAAGGGTTGCGTCACCTTCTGCAACAGTTCACGGGCCAATTCGCCGGTCAGTTCATCGGAGAGCGGGGCCAGGTCCAGGCGGCAGTGGTGTGCGACTGGTTCCCCGCTCGCGGTATCTCTCCAACGCACTCCCCGCTCCCACAACAGCGGTCGCGCCAACCCGATGACACACAATTGCCAGGGCCATCGCTCGGACAGGATATCTGATAGCAGCACCAGCGACTCCTCGTCCGCCCAGTGCAGGTCTTCCAGCAACAGCACCGCCGGTTCAGTGGCGCACAAGTGAGTAAGATACTCCCGCAGCAATACCTCAGCCCGGCCGCGAATCTGCCGCGTATCCTCGACGATGTGGGCAATCCAGGAACTGTGGCGGAAATCAAAGCCCACCAACTGCCCGACGAAGGCGGCTGCCTCCTCGCCCAGTTCGTCACCCAGCACTTCGGTGAGCCCGGTCGTTAGTTTGTCCCGCGCTATGTCCAGCGGGTCGCCCTCGCGGATCTGAAAGCGGAACGACAACAGGCCGCGCAAGAGGTGATAGGGGCTACGCTCGGTCTGGGGCCACGCCCGCGCCACGAGATACCAGACCTGTTCCGGTCGCAGTTCAAGCCAGTGTTCGAACTCGGCCAGGAGGCGGCTCTTGCCCACGCCGGCCTCGCCCGAGACCGTCACCCATTGCAGGCCATCGCCAGAAAGCGCCCGGCGGTAGGTTTCTTGCAAGACGGCCAACTCGGCGTCGCGCCCGACGGTGCGGGTAGTGATGCCGGCCAGCCCGCGCGTATGCATACGAAAGGCGCGCGGTTTTTCGCGGTAGATGAGGTAGGTCTGTACCGGACGGGCCTTGCCTTTCACGGCCAACGGCGGTTGCTCTCGAGCGCTAAACAGGCCGCGTATCTGGTCGTAGGTGGACTGGCCGACGAGTACGCCTTCTATGGGGGCGGCCCGCTCCAGTCGCGCAGCCAGGTTGACCGTGTCGCCGATGAGGTTGCGTTCGCCGGTGGAGACGATGTAGGATGCCGACACCAGCCCGGTGTTGATGCCGATACGCATGGTCAGGGCGACATTTTGCTCCTGGCGAAAGGTATCCAGCTCGACTTGCAGCGCCAGGGCGGCGCGCACAGCCTGGGCCGGATCATTCTCGTGGGAACGTTCCAGTCC
>JAUWHU010000516.1 GCA_030605705.1 Thermoflexia bacterium
GACTCGCATGACCACTGCACGGTGGTGACGGCCACCCTCCCCTCGGGCTACATTCCGCCGGCGCGGGCCTCGACCATTCTCACGCCCGCGCACGAGAGCGTGCTCAGCACGACACTACCCATCAGCATCACCGGCGGCGCGCACGCGCTGCACGCCTTGCGCGCCCTCACCGTCACCGTGAACGGCACGCTGTTCTACACTCAAGCGTGGCACAGTCCCACTGACACGCTGTGGGCTGCCACCTGGACGCCGCCCGGCGAAGGACGCTACACTTTCTTATCACAGATTGAGGATAGTCTGGGCAACGTGCAGACCGGCGCTCAGCCCATCTCCATCACCGTGGACACGCAGCTTCCGGCGCTCACCATCGCCTCCACCGTGCTGACCACCGCCCACCGGCTCTCCTACGGGCGCGTCCCACTCACCGGCGTCGCCACCGACAGTGTGGGCCTGGAGGCGGTGGAAGTGGCGATTGACGGCGGGGACTGGGACGATGCTTCCTTCAACGGCGAGACCTGGCGCTACCCCTGGTACCTGGACGACGAGCCGGACGGCGCGACCTACACCGTCACCGCCCGCGCCGTTGATGGCGCCGAGCACACCGTGCGCGTCACCGAGACCGTCACCGTAGACCTGACGCCGCCGGAACCTGTCACCGTGACGTTGGCCTACACCGATACGCTCGGTGTGCGCCGCTCGCTCACGTCCGGTCAGACGATCCGCGAATCTCCGGTTAACCTGATCGCCGAGTGGACGGCCAGCGACAGCAGCGATTTGAGTCGCTACTACGTGGGCTGGACCGTGAGCCAGACGGTCGAACTCGCCGCGCTCACAGCCTACGCTCCGGCAGACTCACGCCGCCACGCGACACCCGTCGGCGAACCCCAGGCCCGCTACGCGCACGTCGTCTCGATTGATGCACACGGCAACCGGCAAGCGCAGACGCTCGGCCCGGTTTACGTGGATACGCCGCTCACGCCCGACTACATTCTGCTTCCCTCTTCCTTTGGGGGCGGGGGCGTCTACCACGGCTGGATGGAGAGCGGCTGCTCCCAGATCGGCGCGGACCGCGAAGTGGAGCGCAACGCTTACACCGGCGCAGCGCTCCATGATGTCCAGCGCATGTACCTGAGTTGGGATGCTGACGCGCTGCGACTTACCTGGACCGGCGCGAACTGGAACGCCGCCGGCGATCTGTTCATTTACCTGGACACCGGCGCCGGCGGCGCTACCACTGCCTACGATCCTTACATCTCCGGCCCCACCATCACCCTGCCCGCGCAGGACGGCACGCAATTGACCGCCAACTACCTGCTCCAGGTCGAGAATGAGCACACGGCCGGCCTGCGACAATGGGCCGGTAGCAGCTGGGGGAGTTCGACCGCGCTCGACGCGGAGCACTATCAGCTTGACCTGGACGCGCAACCGGCGCACACCGACCTGCTCATCCCGTGGGCCTGGCTGGGTTCACCGGCGTCGCTCAAACTGGTCGCGTTGGCCAGCGACGAGGACGCGCTGCGCATCTGGGCCGCCATGCCGGACAAGAACCCGCTCAACAGTGAACGAGTGATCAACCCCGGGGCGTCGGATTACATCACCCTGCCGTTCGCCCTCACCCAGCAGTACGAGTGGACGGCGCTCGGCTCCGGCCTGTGCCCGAATCAGGGCCAGTTCGCCGACGCCGACCTGCGCGTTTACCTCGCCGCCGACCCGCCGGGAGTTGAGGTGGGCTTCCTGGAGCACGACCTGCCCGGCCTGCTCACTCCGGGGCAGCCGCTTGACGGCGACCTGGACGGCAACCTGGACGCGGCCCTGCCGGTGGATGTCCAACCGGCGCTGGTGGGCAACGGCCAATCTATCACCTACACGCTCACCTATACCAACGTGGGCCAGAGTATCGCGCCCGGCGCAACCGTGACGCTTACCGCGCGGGGCGGTGTGGAGTTGGCGGGCGGCAGTCCGCAGGTGCTCGCGCTGACCGGGGACGGCGGCGTCATCCACATCGCGGCCACGGTGAACGCCGCGCTGGACGGCCAATCGGCGGAGGTGGAT
>JAUWHU010000042.1 GCA_030605705.1 Thermoflexia bacterium
AGATAGCTTCCCGTGGGGATCGCCGGAGTATCTGGCCGCCGAGCAGCAGGTCCGGGCTGGGGAAGCTGCGTTCGCCGGAGCGCAGGCCGCTGAGCAGCTGGCCCAGACCCTGCTTGACCGGCTCACCCGCATCCGCAATAACCCGTTGGGCTACATCGCCCTGGCGAACATGGCCGAGGGGCAGCACCTGATCGCCGAGGCCGGCATCGCCGTGGCCCAGGCGCAGTTGGATGACCTGTTGGCCGGGCCTACGCCGGAGGAGCTCGCCGTCGCGGGCGCGAGTGTGCGCCAGGCGGAAGCGGAAGCCAACGTGCTCCGCGTCCAGATCGAAAAATGCGTGCTCGTCAGCTCCCTGGACGGCATCGTGCTGGAGCAGACCTTGCGGGCCGGTGAGCTTGCCGCGCCGGCAGCGACCATCCTCACGCTGGCCGACCTCCGCGAGGTCACGCTGGAAGTCCATGTGCCGGAGAATCGCATCGGCCACGTGCAGCTGGGGCAGATTGTCCAGGTCACGGTAGATAGCTTCCCCGGCCAGGTCTTCGCGGGGCAGGTGATCCACATCGGCGATCAGCCGGAATTCACGCCGCGCAACGTCGCCACGGCGGAAGGGCGACTCAACACCTTCTACACCGTCGAGATACACCTGCCCAACCCTGAAGGATTGCTCAAGCCGGGGATGCCCGCCGACGCAACTTTTTAAGGGATGCGGGGCGGGCATCCACAAGGTAGGTATCCACAAGGAGGGCATCCACAAGGGGGGCATCCACAAGGGATGCCCCTACGAATTTCGCAGCACCAGCGGCAGGTAGATGTTGTACCTCCCCATCCCACACCAGAAGCCGGCGCAGAGTTCGTAGGGAGCGTTGCTCGTCACCCCCGCCACCGCTTGCCCGACGGTGGCATCCAGGACGTAAACGCCATCGCTGCTCTCCACGTGGCTGCCTCCCGCGCCGATCACGTACCAATCTATGGCCGGGCCTCCATTGGCCAGAACAACGCCGGTCAGCAAGAAGAGGATCGCCATGGCCAGCAGCATTGCTATTTTTCGCATCATGCACCTCCTATTGGAGCATCACCAGCATCTGAATGATGCCGGTGCCCTCTTCGAGCGGCTCCAGCGCCTTGCCGATGATGGCGCCACCGACGAAGTGATCGGCAAACATCGCGTGGCCTGGCGTGGACGAGGTGGTGAGCAGGTCGCCGGGGGCGATGGGGCCATTTTCAGCGCTGGCCTTGACCGGCACGATGCCCACGATGGCCAGCGGCGCCTTGTCAGGATTTTCCATCTCCTCGTCAGAACCGCCGACGAAGCCAGGTTCGGTGGAGTAGACACCCATCACGCTGGTGGCATAGGGACTCGAACTGCGGAGCAATTGGCCGTCGAAGCCGATGACCAGCACGTCGCCTGGCTCCAGCCCCTCCACGGCAGGAAGCATCTCGGCGAAGTCGGCACCACCGCTGTGAAAGCTACCATCTGCATACACCTGACCATCGTTGCGAACGTACCAGCGGCGGTTGTTAGGGTCGGTGTCCCATGCTTCGATGATGTTGCCGGACGCGCTCTTGGCTGCCAATGCTACGCCGGTGTTGCTTTCGGCGCGCACGCCGTAGCCACCGGCGGTATTCACGCCATTCACCGCGTTTGCGTGGTCCATAACGGCTTTCCCATACACGCCGGAGATGTTACTCCAGTCGCCAAGGGTCTCGCCATAGACGCCGTGGCCACTGTTGCTATAACCGTAGACGCCGTAGGGGCGGCCGTGGGTGCCGCTAGTGTGGCTGCCGGCCCAGCCGAATACCCCTACGCCGGAGGGAGAATCGGTCAGGCCCGTGACGCCGTAGACGTAGCCGCTGGTGGCGGTGGCTTTGCCTTTCACGCCTGTACCGCTAATGGAGTTGTTGGCGCCATAGACGCCGCTAGTGGTACCGCTGCCCCCGTTGGCCAGGCCGTACACGCCCGCGTCATCGTCATCGGTGCTGCTACTCAGGCCGTAGACGCCGTAGTTGTTGACGCTAGTGCCAACAATACCCCGGCCGTTCTCGCTGCTGCTACCGATGCCATTGCCGGTAACATTGGAAACCCATAGCGCGGGAAACATGTAGTCACAGTCAATGCTCGCTCCAGGCCGCAGGCTCAAAGCGTAGGGAACAGGCAGGATTTCCTGGCAGCCGATGGCGACGCCTCCCACTTCCACTCCCAGCCACAACCCTTGGCCGTTGAAGTGCCATTGGTACACGTCT
>JAUWHU010000121.1 GCA_030605705.1 Thermoflexia bacterium
CTTTACCTTCAGTTTGGTTGACTCTGAGAATGCCATTTAGTACCTCTCAACTTACAATGCCAGTTGCCCGCGTTGGGAATCCATGTCTCGTTGAACAACTGGGGAAGCCATTCCAACACGCCGCCACGGTACAGATAGAGCAAGGGAGATGTGTTGCTGATGGCGTCAGGCATGACCCATCTCCAAGTCGCGCAACTCGACTTCAAATGGGAAAACCTTGTAACGCCCCAGTTCCAACAGGAACTCCACCCGCGCCATACCTGCAAGTTCAGCAGCCCGGCCAGAAGAAAGGCGGCCCAGTTCATACAGCTTGACGGCGGCCAGAACACACAACTCTTGAGCGAATGAGCTTGCGTCCGCCTTTTCTGCCAGCAATACCTTTTCTGGCACCTCGATCACAATCTGTTGGGTTGTCATGTTTCACCTTTGCCTGTTCTGTACTTGCTCTCCCCGAATGCCCGCCTTGATTTTACACTATTTTGAAGAATAGGGATACTTGGGCAGAATGGGTGGGAATCCGCTCATTGATGGGCATACTCGCGCTTGCTTGCCCATATTCTACACCCGCTGCTTGAAATCCGCAGGAGTCAAGTCATAAATGGGTTGAGAGGATGACGCACAAATGTCGCCGGGCCAAGCGAACTTGCAGCATCACGATTCAACCTCACCCGCGACGGTTTGCTCTCTGCCTCTCAATTGCATCCTCCTTATATGGTCGCCAAACTGCCTTGGATAGAACCGCTGAAGAGCCCGGTTGAGGATTGTCAACACCTCATGGGCGATTACAGCGACAGAATTCCTCTGCATATCGCATATCCTTCAAGTCAAGGAGGCAAACTCCGCCCTCCCGATATTCCATAGTTGAATGCAGTTCCAACCTGGGCGCCGCGCTAGTATCTCGGTGATCTTCGCACGCCGGAAGCACGAACTTGAAAGGACCTTTGAATATCTTGTCCGCGCCGATGATTGAGCCTGCCAAGGGGCCGGCTATCAGAATTGCCGCCGATTTCTTGCCGGCTGATTGCTTGTATTGGATCATACCGTCCAGCAAGATCTCGCGGTTATGTGTAACCTCGGGGCTTCTACACCAAGCGCAGGCAGGCGGGAACTTCACCTTTACAATCAGACAGACCGTCCCATCCAGTACCGGTTGTTCCTCAAATTCGAAATAATCTGGGTGCGATGGCACCGCGACAAGACCGCTCCCGGCAATGTGTACTCCATCCAGGCTCCCTGCCTCAATTCCTTGCGCCTTAGCAATTAGATACCCAAATACCCGGCAGACAGCCCCCGACTGACCACCAAAGAGATCCACTTTGTACCTTCGGCCATCTCCTACAACGTGCAACTCGTGATGCTTATCGTTTTTCTTCTCGAAAGCCACGCTGTATATGTTGTTCAGATCCACAGCCCAGCTAATGGATCGCTTCGTGAACCTCAGGACTCTTTGGCTGGTCAGCAACAAGCCGCTCAGTGCAACGCACGCCAGGTAATGTTCCCCTTCCCGCAGAGGAGCAGTTTTCTCAAGGCGGGCCCTTGTCGTCGGATTGAAGACCTCCGCTTTGAGCGTCTGGCTGATACCCACGATCGAACCTGAGAGACCGATGCCCGTTCGCTTCGAAATCTCTGTCTGGAAGTCATCCAGCATTGATCGATCGTAGAATGCCTGCTCCAGAATGCCTTCCTCCGAAGTGACAGTGAGATAATTGACCCCCATTGCTTTCTTGTGGCTTAACGCGTCGAGTTCTTCCAGCGTCAAGGCGCGGATCTTGCGCTTTTTGAACTTGACCAGCCGGCGGGTGGTCAGCACCATCCCGGCTGTGGCCTTGCTGAACGTGGTGTCGTCATAATATGCCACGTATCGTTCCCCTTCCTGGAGAGGTACGAACATGGTGAGATTGGCTTGCACCTTCCGGTCCTCGAAGGGTGCTTTATGCAGTCCTGGCATCGGCATGGCCTCCTCTTCCGGGGTTTCCCCCTATGTCCCCGATAGTCCATGGATTGATGAGCTACTGTTCAAATCGCTTCTTGCTTCCTTTGCCGCTAGAGACTGATCAAGCTGAGCGATACGTAAGCCAGGGCTTTCAATCTCATCTTAATACTCCTCCTTCTCGCATAGAAAGGCGAGAACGGTTTTACAGATTGCCAGCATACTTTGCGATGGTGCGCCATAACGGACCGGGATTCAGCCGCGCGCACCAACCACGTGCGTGGAACCCACCCCAACTTCCCTGGCGGTCGTGCGTGATTTTTCGTGCTCCCGGCGCGTCGGCTGCAATCTCTGGGTGCGACCCGTTCGCCCGAAACTTGACGGGGGCCGGGCGGCAAGGTCGCGCGCGGTCTGCAGACTGCCGTGTACTTTGACAACTGTGACTTCACGTCGGTGAGAAGGTACACCAAAACGGTGAATTCACAACCCCGACCGATCCTCTTCGGGAGTGGTGGCAGGAGCCTGTCCTGAGTCCTGGAAGGACCAGCGCTGGCCCTGCCGCCCATGACTTGGGCGCAAGGCCGGCCCAATCCTTCTTGTGATTTCGGGAAAATGCAGAAACCCGCACTTAATTTCGAGGCTCGGTTCTCTCACTTCGTTATGGACAAAGCATTATAATCCATGCCCTAACCGAGCATAACGTGAGGCAGTCATCACAAAATCATAGATTCTTTTCATGCTCTTCTTTCTAAGCGAAAGAGCTAGATTTTCCCCTAACTCAGTACGGCTACCTCGTACCCAGATTAGTAACCATATGGGGAAAATTATCAACATTCCGCTTGTACAACAACTAAAACACCAAAATCCAAATGAACTCGGAGGAGAAACAGGATCACGTATGAGCGCTATCACAAACCCCAAAACTAACGCAATAAGAGGAAGAAGAACTAACCATGCTCCAATTGTAGCGAGATTGTACCGCAAGTTAACACATGGGTCACAAATCCAAACCCCCTCTCGATCCTTCAATTTGTATGTTGTTGTGATTTCTCTTGTATTTGCCCACCATATGTCACGCGCCGATTTTTCGGTAAAGCCATAACATAATTGGTAATATGATCCATTATCGTCATCTCGCTCGCGATGACACTTTTCACATAGCATATGACACCTCCGCATTCAGATAGCTTGTGCATAAACAACATACGTTTAGCATTATCTATGCCGCATAACGGTGAAGCTCATCCGCAGGGCGGCTTAAGGCTGAAGCCCGCGCTGACTGTGGTTTCTCTTACGTTTGGAACCTTCGTTTTGACGCTGCTGTAGCCCTGTCAGCTCCAGCGACTTGGTGCGACCTGTTCGCCCAAAACTTGACGGGGGCCGCGCGGCGAAGGTCACATACTGTCATGATCTCGTTCGCGGCAACAGG
>JAUWHU010000115.1 GCA_030605705.1 Thermoflexia bacterium
CAATTCGCACTATTTCCAAATCGCGCTCCTGCTGGATGTTGCTGCGGCCCGCCATGGATTAGCCCACTTTAGGCTGCTTGGCGCGCGGATGCGCCCGCAGGTAGACTTCGCGGGCATGGCGCGGCGTCACGTGCGTGTAGATCTGCGTCGTTGCCACGTTGCTGTGCCCCAGCAATTCCTGCACCACCCGCAGATCGGCCCCGCCGCTGAGCAGGTGAGTGGCAAAGGTGTGACGGAGAAGGTGCGGTGTCACCGTCTGCTCGATGCCTGCCGCCACGCCTGCCCGGCGCGCGATCTCATCCACGGAGCGCACCGACAAGCGCCCTCCGAAACGATTGAGGAACAGCGCGTTGGTAGGCCGCTTCCCCGCTTGCTCCGGGCGACCAACCTCCAGATAGGCGTGCAGCGCGGCCACCGCCGGCCGTCCGAGGAGCGCGAATCGCTCTTTGTCACCCTTCCCGATGACCCGCATCTCACCGGTTCCCAGCCTCACATCGTCCAGGTTCAGGCCCGCCAGCTCGCTCACCCGCACACCAGAAGCGTACAGCGTCTCCAGGATAGCGCGATCACGCAACCCCTTGGGCGTGCCGGTATCGGGCACGGCCAGTAGCAGCGCGACTTCCTCATGGGTCAGGTAATGGGGGAGACGCCGGGGTAAACGCGGGGCGTAGACCTGGCGAAAGATGTTTTGTTCCCAGGCCCTGGCCCGCACCAGATAGTCGCCGAAGGCGCGGAGCTCGAAAACGCGGCGGGCGATGCTGGCACGGGCGTACTCTGCCTCAAAGAGCTCCGCCAGGTAGGAACGGAGCAACTGCCGGTTGATACTTGCTAACGTCGTTTGGCCCTGCTCGGCGCAGTAATCTAAGAACTGGCCGATGTCCGTACCGTAGTTTTTGATGGTGTAGGGCGAGGCGCTTTTCTGTTCCAGCGAAGTCAAGTAGCGCTTTAGCCACACTTTGAGAGGTGACATATACCCGACCCGCTGCGCAACCCTACGTCGCGTCCCGTTCTGCCTTGAGGCAATCGTAAACCGTCAGGATATTGGCAACGTGGAGGCGGTGGCTGGCGATGCCCAGCGGCACCCGCTCCAGGCCGCAGGTTTCCAGGGGAATGTCCCGGATCGTGATACGTGGTTTGTCCTCGGCCAGCACCTGGCGGGCTTGTTCCTCCACGCGCTCCAGGTAGTTGATATACCGGTCAAGGATGACCTGTACCTCCCCCCGGAGGATGACCTCCCCATGCCCCTGGATCATCGTTTCGGGAGCCATTTCCTTGATGGCGTGCAGCGTCTGGAGCTCCTGCCGCCAGTCGCCGTCGGCAATGATGGGAATAGCCATCACCGCATCGCCGGTCACGAGCACCCTTTCCTCTTCGTAGAACACGCCGATGTTATCCGCCGTGTGCCCCGGCAGACGCAGCAAGCGGAAGGTCTTGTCTCCCGCGCGCAACAGTATCTCACCCTCGTTAAAGGTGATGGTGGGGAGACGCAGCTGCACCTCATCAAAGGTGGGGTCATTTTGGCGGGCCTCCATCAGGGAGGTTTCTCCGACCTCTAACAACTTCTGGCGGCAGAGGTCATGGGAAATGATGTCTAAGTGATCGGGGAAGGCGAACAGGCCATAAGCGTGATCCATGTGGTAGTGTGTCAGCACGAGAGAATGAAAACGTCCGTCCCTCTGCTGGCCCAGGAACGCGGCGATCATCCGGGCCTCGGCAGGAAACGGAAGCGCGTCAACCGCGATGATACCTTCTGTGGTAAGAAACGCCACGGAATTTACCAATGCGTAGCGCTCGCTGGTGAAGACGTAAATTTCTTCGGTGACTCGTTCCCAGTACATGTTAGTTTTTGGATTCCTTTTGGATATGGGTTTGCCTGCGCAAGATGCCCGTCCCTTTACCTGCGGATGAGGATACGGGGTTCAGTTTAGAGGATAACATAACCGCAGAAGAAAGTCAAGATGGCTTTACATAATTATTGGGAATGTGATAAAAAGATAAGCCACTCTGTCCAGAGCGGCTTAATAAAAGCGACCCCACTGTGTCGTGTGCCGATGGTTTTGACCCTGCTTCCGCAGGTGGGATTCAGCCGATAGATCTGCCTTGCCCGTAGGCTATCGCTTAGCTACCTTTGGACTAAGAATCCCTTTTATCAAAATGTTGGCTCAAAACCCCATTCCGGCATCACATACACAGCAGGGTGTAGCGGTATAATACCATACTTCGGAAAGATGGCAACTTCCCCCCCCTTGCCCCCGCCGGTGAATTTGCGTAACTCGCCGGAGAGATTATACTTGGAATATCATGTGTGACTCCCCTGAAAAAAGGGGCTAATTTTAACGCAGAGACGCCAACCGTAGGTATGGGCAGGCAGTGCCCACAGCGCAGAGCTTCCTGAATGATGCTTCAATATTTTTGAAAATCAAGACCTTTGATTAAACAACTCTTGATCTACCATTTAATTTTCTGGTTCTTTGGGAATTCGCGTGGTCGAGTCAAGATTAACCACGGATTTCACGAATTAGCACAGAAAAAAGTAAAAAATCCGTGAAAATCCGTGTAATCTGTGGTGAAAAATTTACGTCGCGTGACATTTACCACGGCAATTCCCAGAGAGCCAATTTTCTTTGCGTCTCTGCGTTGAAGCCTTTGGTTTTTTCAGTAGACTCATCTGTACTTTAGAGGAAAATATGAAACCACGTTTCTCTGTTGTCGCCCCCATCTACAATGAGGAATCACTCGTCGAGGAGTTTTACCGTCGCGTCCACGCGGTAATGGAAAGTTTGGGCGAACCGTGGGAGCTCGTGCTGGTGGATGATGGTAGCCACGACCGCTCCCCTGACCTGCTGGATCAACTCCACGCGCAGGACCCCGAACATGTGGTCGTGCTGCATTTCGCCCGCAACTTCGGGCACCAGCTCGCCATCACCGCCGGCATGGATTACGCGCGCGGGGATGCCGTCATCGTCATTGATGCCGACCTCCAGGACCCGCCAGAGGTGATCGCTGACTTGATCGCCAAATGGCGCGAGGGTTACGAGGTGGTCTATGCCGTGCGGGCGGAGCGCGAGGGTGAGACGTGGTTCAAACTCTTCACCGCCAACCTTTTCTACCGGCTGATCCAGATTCTCACCGACGTGACCATCCCCCTGGAGGCCGGGGATTTCCGCCTGCTGGACCGCCGCGTCATCGAAGTCCTGCGCCAGATGCGTGAGAGCCACCGCTTCGTGCGGGGCATGGTCCCCTGGATCGGCTTCCGGCAGACCGGCGTGCCTTACAAGCGCTTTGCGCGCACGGCGGGCGAGTCCAAATATCCCTTCCACAAGATGTTCCGTCTGGCATTGGACGCCGTCACCGGCTTCTCGCTGCTCCCCTTGAAGCTGGCGACGTGGCTGGGCACGGTAGCAGTCCTGGCCGGACTCATCCTTGCGCTAATCTTACTGAGCTTCCGGCTGAACGGCAGCGCGCCGTTGGCTGGACAAGGACTGACAGCCAGCCTGGTACTCTTTGTCGGCGGTATCCAACTTTGGATCGCGGGCATCTTAGGCGAGTACCTCGGTCGCATCTACGACGAGGTGCGCCACCGCCCACTCTACATCGTCCGCGAGATCAAACGGCAGGAGAATCAATTAACAAATTAACAAATGAGCAAATTAACAAATAGAGAACGTGAAGCGACCACAGCTGCCGGGATTCCACGCCGGCTGGTGCCGTGTTTCCAGGAGTACGATCTGGAGCAGCTTGATCCGGAGGAGCACAGCGACCTGATCCTGGAGCGCACGTTGGCCTACGGTGACCGGCGCGCGTTACGGTGGCTCTGGCAGCGCTACCGGCGCGACCGCGTCCGCGCCTGGGTGAAACGTGACGGGCCACGGCGGCTCCCCTGGCGGCGTTACACCCTTTGGTGTGTGCTGCTGGATCTGCCGCGCGCGTCCCACCCACGCGACGAGGAGCAACGGATATGGCCCCATTGAGTCCCGTCCGTGAAAGCGTCGCGGGCGTAGCACTGGCCGGTTTGATGGACATCGGCCTGATGAAGTTAGATGCGCTCATCAGCCGGGGCGCGCGCAAGGATTTCTATGACCTTTATTGGATCGCCCGCCGGATTCCGCTGGCCGACCTGTTGGACATGGGCCGTGAGAAATACCCTTACGCGCGGGATTTCGAGTGGCTGGCGGTGGAGAGCCTGGTCTACTTCGATAACGCCGAGCGCGACGTGCAGCCTGTGTTGTTAGTGGACGTGCCGTGGGATGAGGTCAAAGCCTTCTTTCGGGCCGCAGCGCGCCGCTTGGGAGAGCTCTGGTTGGGGGAAGATGGACAGGATTTACAAAGTCAATAAAGACTTCCCTGAAAAAAAGACTGATTTTAACGCAGAGACGCCAAGGCGCAGAGATTCTTGAATGATGCTTCAAGACTCCCCTGAAAAAAGGCCATCTCACCACAGAGACACAGAGGACACGGAGGACACGGAGAAGATGGAGAAAATTTGATGTTTGGTTTAAGAAAATTACACTTTACACGTCAAAAGGTTAATTTTTTTCAAGGTCAAGTTTAAAATCTCTGTGCTCTCTGTGTCCTCTGTGGTGAAATTCCTGGTTTTTTCAGTAGACTCATGAACGGTATGTCACTATTTGCCATTTGCCATTTGCACATTCGCAATTTGTCATTTGCTCATTTCTTCATTTGTCATTCTCTTCATTTGTCATTTTCTTCATTGAAGGAGTACACCATGGCACTCTGGGATGTTTACTACACAGTCACCAGCATTGAGGATGTCGCTCAACTACTGAGAGAACACGCCGGCGAGGCCCGGATCATCGCCGGAGGCACGGACCTGATCGTCGAGATACAACATGGTGCGCGCACCCCTTCCGCCCTGATTGATGTGACCCGCGTCAGGGGGCTGGACGACATCCGATTGGGCGAGGATGGCCTGTTGCACCTCGGCCCGATGGTCACGCACGCCCAGGCCGCGGCTTCTCCTTTGCTCCAGGAGCGCGCGCTGCCCCTGGCTCAAGCCTGTTGGGGCGTGGGCGCGCCCGCCATTCGCAATCGAGGGACCATCGCCGGGAACTTAGTGACGGCTTCTCCGGCGAATGACACCATCACCGCGCTGCGCGCCTTAGCTGCGCGCCTCACGCTGCGCAGCACGCGCGGAGAGCGCACCATCTCCCTGGCCGATTTCTACACCGGCGTGCATCGCACGGTGCTGGAACCCGACGAATTGCTGGTGGATATCGCGTTCGCGCCGCTGACCGGCCACTGGCAGGGCATCTATTTGAAATTGGGCCTCCGCCGCGTGTTGACCATTGCCGTGACCAACGTCGCCATCGTTTTGCGGATGGAGCGGGAGCGGGTGGCCGCAGCGCGCATCGCTTTAGGCAGCGTTGCCCCGACCATCATCCGCGCGCCGGAGGCAGAAGCGGCCCTCATCGGTAATCCCCTCACCGAGGAAAGTATTGCGGAAGCGGCCCGGCTGGCCGCCGAGGCAGCCCGTCCCATTGACGATGTGCGCGGCTCCGCCTGGTTCCGCAACGAGGAGGTCGCGGCCCTGACGCGCCGGGGATTGCAGAGCTTGCGCGACGGCGACGCGCGGTTGGGACTGCCTCAACCGGAAGAGATGGTACACCTGTGGGGCAAGTCCCATCACCGGCCGCGCCTTTCCGGTCCCACCATCGCCCATCACGCCGCCGGCGACGAACCCATCCAGTGTACCGTCAACGGCGAGAACGTCGTTGTCCACGGAGCCAACGGCAAAACGCTGCTCCAGATGCTGCGAGATGACCTGGGCCTGCTGGGTGCCAAGCCCGGCTGCGAGGAGGGCGAGTGCGGCGCGTGTACCGTCTGGCTCGATGGCGTTGCCGTCCTGTCGTGCCTCACGCCGGCTCCGCGCGCTCACTGCGCCAGTATCGTCACCATCGAGGGCCTCTCCGGCGACGAGGGGCTACATCCCGTGCAACAAGCATTTATTGACGAAGATGCCATCCAATGCGGTTACTGCACGCCCGGCTTCGTGATGAGCGCGGCTAACCTGCTGGAAGAACGGCCCCATCCCACCCGCGAGCAGATCGTCACGGCGTTGAGCGGCAACCTCTGCCGCTGTACCGGCTACTACAAAATCATCCGCGCGGTAGAAAAAGCCGCCTCAGGACTACCCGACTAAAGGCTATCAAACTAAAGGCACTATGGCAGAAGTAACATCTCTCTTCCCAAACGCTCTAAGCCCCCGTCCCCGGGGGCGAGTTGACGAGAAAACTTGCCCTGGGGACGCCCCCGAGACGGGGGCTGGGAGCAGTGTAAGTGCGGCTTTTGCCCTTAGCGACTAAAGGCTACCAAACTATG
>JAUWHU010000014.1 GCA_030605705.1 Thermoflexia bacterium
AGCCAACAAAATCGCAGCGATCGTTTGGGGAATCACTTTTGCCTCCTTTACAGTTTTTCTCCTCAGCAGATGCGGGCCGCCCGCCCGGTCATCTCCTGCAACCTGCAACTTTTAACTTGTAGCCCCTCCATCGTATTCCCATCTTCCCCAAGACCTCGTCCAACCTTTGGTTTTCCATCTGATTACGAGATGCATCACCAGACCGGCAAGCGGTACTCCGAGCACCCAGATCCAAAACCATGGGCCTCCATGCAGTATAAAAATGAGGACAATGTACAGAGTCCACTTGGTGATTCTAAACCAGAGAGGTTGTGTATCTTTGGCGAACATGACCTCAAATTCTCTTCTGATGATTGCTCTCATTTGTTCCTCCAATTGACACCAACGTGTACGAATGTGGCATCTTCACTGCTGCGAAGGGGCAATGTTTCGTGCAACTTGCACAAGCACTCCCCTCCGGGCCATATTCCATAGCGGCTGCGGCTTCATCACGCAGAATGCCTTTGCGCACCAGATGGGTGATCATCCCCTCCAGCGCGCTGCGTTCAACGCTAAGCCTCTGGCCGAGTTCGTTGAGGCTGATGCCACCGGGCGCCGATTCAAATTCATTCAAGATACGCTGCAACATACTGCTTATCCTCCTAAATCACAAAGTTAAGCGGGGCCATCTTGTGTGAGGCCCCGCTCAATCTTGCATACTCCTGCGCTACCCCAGTCCCAGCAGCTTGCCACCTTGGAAAACGACAAAAGCCATCAGCCAGGCTAGCGCCAACTGACCAAATACACTGGCCAGCGTCCACTTGTCGCCCAACTCCTGCCGTTCGGCGGCGATGGCGACCATACAGGGGGTGTAGATGAGCACAAAGACCATAAAGGCCACTGAGGCCAGCGCGCCGTGTCCACCACTGGTGGTCTCAAAGCCCTCCTCTACAGCCGCCATCAGGACAGTTAGTTCTCCTTCCTCTTCTCCCTCAAAGAGATTGATGCCCACGATCAACGGGAGCGACTTGAGCGTATCCCCTGTCGCGCTGACGAAACTGGTCAGCACCTCACCCACGTCTTCGAAAAAGGTGGTTGGCTCGGACTCCGCGTCCGCGTCGGCTTCTTCCACGCCATAGACCTGAGCCATCGTGCCCACCACCACCTCTTTGGCTACAAAGCCTGTCACCAGCGCGCCGCTGGCTTGCCAGTCGCCAAAGCCCAACGGCTTCAAGGCCGGCGCGATGGCGTGCGAGGCGGCAGCAAAAGCGCTGCCGGCCACATCAGTATCAGCAAAAGACCCCTCGCCGCCGACCGGAATCGCCAGCAAGACCCAGATGACAATGCTGGTGACCATGATGAGCGTCCAAGCCTTGCTCACAAAGGCCCCGGTGCGCTCCCATATATGGAACCAGATCCCCTTGAGGGTGGGCATCCGGTAAGGCGGCAGCTCCATCACAAAGGGCGACTGCTCCTTGCCCTTAAAGAGAGTATTCTTGAGTACCACGCCCAGCACCATCGCGGTGATGATCCCTAACATGTAGAGCCAAAAGATGACTACGCCGCTCTTGCCGGGGAAGAAAATCGAGGCAAAGAGAACGTACACCGGCAACCGCGCGCCACAGCTCATGAACGGCACCAGCAGAGCGGTCAGGATGCGATCCTTTTTGTTCGCCAGCGTGCGGGTAGCGTAAATGGCCGGCACCGTGCAGCCAAAGCCAACGATCATGGGCAGGAAACTCTTGCCGTGCAACCCCAGCGCGTGCATCACCCGGTCCATCACGAAGGCAGCGCGGGCCATATAGCCAGAGTCCTCCAGCACGGCCAGCGCCAGGTAGAGGGACATCATGACCGGCACAAAGACCAGCACCCCGCCCACACCGGCGATGATACCATCTACGAACAGGCTCTCCACCCAGCCGCCGCCCAGGCCGATGAGGCCCAGTATGGCTACCGCCCAGTTGGTGAGCGGCCCGCCGATGACGCCGTCCACCCAGTCCAGATACGGGCCGGCGATGTCGGTAGTGAATTTGAAAACAACCCACATCAGGGCGATAAAGATGGGAATGCCCAGC
>JAUWHU010000530.1 GCA_030605705.1 Thermoflexia bacterium
CAGTGGTTAGTGGTAGTAAGTTTGGTGTTGTTGGTGTCTCTGTTCATGACGGCCTGCGCTAAAGAGCCGGAACTGGGCACCGAGGAAAACCCCATCGTCTGGTCCTTCGTTCCTTCCGGGGAAATGGAGCGGGTGGCGAGCGGTGCTCAGCAGGTGGCTGATCTGCTGTACGAGGAGACGGGTCTGTACTTCACGACCAACGTGGCGACGGAGTACGCCGGCGTGATCGAAGCCATGTGCGACGATCCGCCCTCAGCGCAGATGGCTTCCCTGGCGACCTTCGCCTACATCATGGCCGCTGACCGTGGCTGTGCTGAAGCGGCCCTGGTCTCCGTGCGCTACGGCAGTCCCACCTACAACGGGCAGTTCATCGTTCGCGCCGATAGCGGCATCAACAGCATCGAGGACCTGGCCGGCAAGACCTTCTGCCGCTCCGACCCGCTGTCCACCAGCGGTTGGATCATCCCCATGCTGACGATGCGCGCTGCCGGGGTTGACCCTGAGACCGGTCTGGCCCAGGTCGTGGACACCGGCGCTCACGAAGCGACCGTGGCCGCCGTTTACAACGGCGACTGCGACGTGGGAGCGACCTACGTGGATGCCCGCAGCCGCATTGAGGAAGATTATCCCGATGTCATGGAGCAGGTCGTGGTTCTCCAGGTCACCGAGGATATTCCCAACGATGGTGTGCAGTTTGTCGCCTCCATGCCGCAGGAACTACGCGACAAGATCGTGGCGGGTCTGCTGGTTATTATTGAGACCGAAGAAGGACAGGAAGCTCTGAATACGGCCTACCAGTGGAACGCGCTCGAAAAACACGACGACACCTTCTACGACACCTTCCGCCAGATGCTCCAGGCCTCCGGGTTGAGCATTGAAGAGCTACAACAGTAAGGCTGATAGCTAAGAGTTGGTGGTTAGAGGCTGGACGGAGGTTTAGGTTTACCGCCGTCCAGCTTCTGGTTCATAGCAGCGTACAACGCAAACCTTTTTGTGCATTGGGGTAAAGGTCGCACTTACATTGCTCCCAGCCCCCGTCTCGGGGGCGTCCCCTGGGCAAGTTCCTCGTCAACCCGCCCCCGGGGACGGGGGCTCAGAGCTTTTGGGAGCAGACGTGTCACTTTTACCACAGTGCCTTTTTGCTAACGACTTTGGTCGTTCAAACGAAGCCAGAGCGACTTCAGTCGCTACTACACCTTAGATTTGAGGATAGGATGCTTGAAATCAAACACCTGACGAAAGTGTACAACGATGGCACGGTCGCCGTCCGCGACGTGAGCTTCAATGTGCAAGACGGAGAGTTTTTGGTGATCATTGGCCTGAGCGGAGCGGGCAAATCCACCTTGCTGCGCTGCATCAACCGGCTCATTGAGCCGACGGAGGGCCAGATCATCTGGGATGGCGTGGACATCACCGCTGCCGATCCTGTGCAGCTGCGCCAGATCCGCCGGAAGATCGGCATGATCTTCCAACACTTCAACCTGGTCAAACGCTCTTCCGTCTTGACGAACGTTCTCGCCGGACGGCTGGGTTACGTGAATCCCTGGTTGAGCTCCTTGCATCGCTTCCCCGCTGCGGACGTGGAGATGGCAAAGCAGGCCCTGGAGCGCATGGGAATTTCCGATCAAGCCCACAAGCGCGCCGACGAGCTCAGCGGTGGACAGCAACAGCGTGTGGGAATCGCCCGCGCCCTGGTACAGGAGCCGCGCATGGTGTTGGCCGACGAACCGGTCGCCAGCCTCGACCCGGTGCTGGCCCACTCCATTCTCGGTGACCTGGAACGGCTCAACCGGGAAGAGAAAATCACCGTTTTCTGTAGCCTGCACTACTTAGACCTGGTACAGCGTTACGCCACGCGAGTCATCGGCATGCGCGACGCGCGTATCGTCTACCGGGGCACTCGTGAAGAGATCCGCCGGATGACCGACAGTGAGTTCAAGGACATCTACGGCGAAGAGGCCCAGCGCGTCGGTGACGGGCTGGAAGGAACGATAGGAGGCTGAGATGACATCATCACACAATTCCCAAACCCACTCCCAGGAACCCGGTTGGGTGCCTGCCGGTATAGCCGGGCTTGCCTCCCTGCTGCTCCCTGGTTTGGGCCAGCTACTGAACCGCGAGGGTAAACGCGGTTTGGCGATTTTAAGTTCTTTTCTCCTCAGCGCCGGACTGCTGACCTGGCGTGTCCATTTGCTGGCGCGCCTCGAAACTGGGGTGTTAGGTTGGTTCCGCAAAGCGCTCCAACTGCGGCCGGCCTTCGTCGTCCTGGCGCTGGCCTGTATCACCGGGCTGTGGCTGTGGGCTGCCTGGGACGCCTACCGGCGCGCCCGCCCAGAACGGCGACAGGGGGGGCAGGGAATTTACGTACTCATCGCCGTTATCTTTGTGATCCTGGGCTGGCAGACCAGCCAGATTGATCTCTACAAGCTCGTGACCGAGATTCCCGATGCCTGGTCTCCTCTCTCGCGGGTGATCTGGCCCTGGGAAGCGTCCATCACGCGGGAAACTTTGGAGACCAGGGCTGCCGCCGACATCTTGGTACCCTGCGAAAGCGGCCCGGCTCCCGCGTATCCAGAGGAGACGGCTGGGCAGCCCTACTTGAGGGCTGAGCCGACCTGCGGTGATTTATCCTCATTGGACGAGAACAACAATGTTGTATCGGGAACCGCCTTGATCCTGACCGGACGAGGGTTTGAGCCGGACACCGAGACCCAAATTTTGTGGGCCGACCCCATTGCCAACGAGTTCCGTATGCGGAAAGAAGGTGAATACATTACCCTGATGACCGACGCTGCCGGAGAGTTTCAAATAGAAGTCATCATGCCCTACCGGCTGATGCCTCCCAGCGCCACGGGTCTTCAAATTCACCAGGCCATCGCCAAACAGGCTTCGCTAACCGGCAATGTGTACCCCAGCGAGCCGCTGCTGCTCAGTATAGAAAAGATGGTTGAGACTATTTTCATGGGGATGATGGCTACCGCCATCGGCCTCATCTTCGCCGTCCCGCTGAGCTTCTTAGCGGCCAAAAACATGATGTCCGGCTCGTCCATCACATTGATGTTCTACTACGTCGTCCGCAGCATCCTGAACATCGTTCGCTCGATTGAGCCGATGATCTGGGCCATCATCGCGGTCGTCGTGGTTGGCTTAGGCCCTTTCGCCGGCCTCATCGCCCTGACGCTGCACACTGTTGCCGCGTTGGGTAAACTCTACTCCGAGTCCATCGAAAACATTGATCCCGGCCCCATCGAGGCCATTCAGGCCACGGGAGCGACGAAGCTCCAGACGATTGTCTACGCCGTGGTCCCCCAGGTGATCCCGCCTTTCATTTCCTTCTCCATCTACCGCTGGGACGTCAACGTTCGCATGTCCACCATCATCGGTATGGTCGGCGGCGGCGGCATCGGCTTCCTGCTGACGCAGTACATTCGCCTGATGAACTACCGTGCGGCGGGCATCGCCGTCTGGTTCATCACCATCACCGTTGCGACCCTGGACTTCGTGAGCGCGAAGATCCGCGAGAAGTACGTTTAAGCAAATCAGACGTGAGGCGTGATGCGCGAGCTGTTGAGCGCGTGTCACGCCTTTTTGTGTGCGCGGGAGCGTTAGAATGTTAGAACGTTAGAACGTTGGAACGTTGGAACGTTTTCTCCCTCCCCGTATTTGCCTCCTTCACATTTCTGACTACACTACTGAGAGGTTGTCACGAGTGTTTACATGTCACCAAGGACGAAAATTTAATTTATTTTCGAGGCGGATTCAACGCAGAGACGCGGAGGCGCAGACCGTAGGTGTGGGCAGGTAGTGCCCACGGTTTTTATATTTTCTCTCTGCGGCTCTGCTTCTCTGCGACTCTGCGTTTGTTTTAACCGCCCGTCTGTAGCGCGGTTAGAGACCAGCCATAGCTGTATTTTCGCAGCAGTTAAAGGAGTCCACTGAAAAAACTAGGAAATTTACCACAGAGAACACAGAGAATTTAAACTTGACCTTGAAAAAATTAACTTTTTGATGTGTAAAGTGTAATTTTCTTAAACCAAACATCAAATTTTCCTCCTCTTCTCCGTGTCCTCTGTGTCTCTGTGGTGAGAATGACCTTTTTTCAGGGGA
>JAUWHU010000172.1 GCA_030605705.1 Thermoflexia bacterium
GCCCAAGACTTACATCTCCTTAGATTTGGAAACCACCGGTCTTGACCCGATGCGAGACGCGATCATTGAGGTGGGCGCGGTGCGCTTTAGCGGCTCGCAGGAGATCGAGAGTTTCGAGACTTTCGTGAACCCCGGTCGTCACATCCCCCATTTCATCACCGAGCTGACCGGCATCGCGGATAAGGATGTCGCCGGCGCGCCTTCCGCACGGCAGGTGATGCGCGAGGTGCAGGATTTTGTGGGACAGGACCCCGTCGTGGGGCACAACATCGCCTTTGACCTGGCTTTTCTGCGCCAGCATAACACTCTGGTGGGCAACTTAGGGATTGATACCTTTGAGCTGGCCAGCATTTTGGTTCCCCATGCCGGGCGGTACAGCCTGGAGAATCTCGTCCGCGAGGTGGGTATTTCCTGGTCCCCGCAGCAGCACCGCGCGTTAGACGATGCCCGGATGGCTCATAAGCTCTACGTAGAGCTGCAGGAGCGCGCTCTGCGACTGCCCCAGAAAATACTTCAGGAACTCTGTAGTTTGGGAAGTGGCCTGCGCTGGCCGCCACTGCTCTTCTTCCAGGAGTCGCTGCGCCAGCGCACGCGCTCGGGTTTCCAGGGAGGGATTGGAACACAGCTGGCGGGACGCCGGGGCGGGGATGTCACGGGGCCGCTTTTCCTGCCGGAGATCGAGTTTGATCCGCTGGAAGCTCGTCCTGAGCCTATCCCGTTAGATGTGGCCGAGCTGCAGCGGCTGCTGGCCGAGGATGGCCCGCTGGCCCAGGTTTTCGCCGCTTATGAGGCCCGCCCGCAGCAGTTGGAGATGGCCCAAGCCGTGACCCAGGCCTTCAATGAGGGCCAGCACCTGCTGGTGGAGGCCGGGACCGGTACCGGGAAATCCTTAGCCTACCTCATCCCGGCGGTGCAGTGGGCGGATCAGAACGATGCGCGGGTAGTGATCTCTACCAACACCATCAATCTCCAGGAGCAGCTGGCGCGGAACGATATTCCCCTGTTAGCGCAGGTTTTCCCCACCGGTTTCCGTTCGATGGTGCTCAAGGGCCGCTCGCACTACCTCTGCCGGCGACAATTCCAGTCCCTGCGTCGCCGGGGGCCGTCTGACCATGACGAGATGCTCGTGTTGGCTAAGATTCTTCTCTGGCTCCCCAACACCTTAGATGGCGATGGCGATACGCTGTTCCTGCCCACCGCCGCGCAGCGGAAGATTTGGTCACGGCTTTCCTCGGTTCCGGAGAACTGCGATCCGCAGAGTTGCCGTTATTTTGAAGGCGAGGGTTGCTTCTTCTACCAGGCGCGGACGCGGGCAGAAACGGTACATCTCCTGGTCGTGAATCATGCCCTGCTGCTGGCCGATATCGCCGCACAGAACCGGGTTTTGCCGGATTACAGTTATTTGATCGTGGATGAGGCGCATCACCTGGAGCGCGCCACGACGGAGGCGCTGCACTTCTCCGTCAGCCGGTACGAGCTGCGCTCCATGTTGGATGATCTGTTGCGCGGGCGCGGTAACTTCCCCGGTTTGTTGGGCAACCTGCAAGGACTGGTGCGGGTCAAGTCCCGCGACGCGCAGCAGCGATTGATGTCCGAGTCCGCGCGCTTGACTGAGGTGGGGGAGCGGGTAGCGCAGCGTTTGGGCGGCTTCTTCGATGTCCTGACCTTGTTCCTCGATGAGAATGAGACGAGAAACAGCAATTACGCAACACGTCTGCGCATTATCTCCAGTCTGCGCACTCTGCCGAGCTGGGATGCGGTGGAGATTACCTGGGGGGCCGTCGCGCCGTCGTTCGCGACGTTAGCCGATGGACTGGGGCGGCTGTGTACTGCTTTGGAGGATCTGGACGGGAGTGATGACAGGCTGGAGGTGACGCGCTCGCAGCTGACGGCGATTGGCCGGAGGTTGGCGGAGACGTACACCCAGTTGAATTCCCTGGTCGCCGCGCCCTCGGAGAACGCTGTCTACTGGCTGGAGGAAAGCCGGAAAAACAGAGTGCTCTCTTGTCACTCAGCACCGTTGCGGATCGGGCCATTGGTGCGGGAGCAGCTATTGGAGAAGAAGAAAGCCGTCATTTTGACATCTGCGACGTTGCAGGTGGGCGGCAGTTTCGATTATTTGCGAGAGCGTTTGTCGGCCGAGGATGCTGAAGAACTGGCCGTCGGTTCTCCCTTTGACTATGCCTCCTCCGCGTTACTCTATATTGCGAACGATGTGCCTGTGCCAGGGCGGCCCGGTCACCAGAAGGCAGTGAGCGCGGCGTTGACAGACCTTTTCCGGGCCACCGAGGGGCGGGGGATGGCGCTCTTTACGTCGTACAGCCAGCTGCGGGCGACGGCCAAGGCGCTCACCGGCCCGCTGGCCGCTGCCGACATCAACGTTTACGCCCAGGGTGGCGGCAGCTCGCGCGCGGGATTGCTGGCGAACTTCCGCAAGGACAAGCGGGCGGTGCTGCTGGGGACGCGCTCCTTCTGGGAGGGCGTGGATATCCCCGGCGACGCGCTCTCGTGTTTGGCGATCGTCAAATTGCCTTTTGATGTGCCCAGCGACCCCCTCGTGGCGGCGCGCGGCGAGGCCTGCGATGACGCCTTCAACGATTACATGGTCCCGGAGGCAATCCTGCGCTTCCTGCAGGGCTTCGGGCGGCTGATCCGCACCCGGATGGACCGGGGGGTGGTGGCGGTCCTCGATGGGCGGCTGCTCACCAAGCGGTACGGGAGTCGTTTCATCGCCTCGTTGCCCGGTCCCACGGTGCGAAAAGGCTCGGTGCGGCAATTGCCGGAGCTGGCCGCGTTGTGGCTGGCGGGCGAACCGTTGCCGCCGGAAGCGGAGCGCAGTCCTGACGAACCCTGGCTGATTCCCCCGCCGGAAGAGCCGCCGTGGTGGGATTGAGGGGAGAGTGGGGAGTGGGGAGTAGGGAGTAGGAAGTAGGCAGTAGGAAGTAGGCAGTAGGCAGTAGGAAGTAGGCAGTAGGAAGTAGGCAGTAGGCAGTAGGAAGTAGGGAGTAGGGAGTAGGGGGAACCCTCTGTGGTTCCCCAAAGCGAGTTTACCAATCACTATTCTCCATTTGCACATTTGCCATTTGTCATTTTCTTCAGGAGGGTTTTCATGCGTATCGTAGTTGATGCCTTTGGTTCAGATAATTGCCCCGGCCCCGATATTGAGGGCGCGGTCATGGCGGCTCGCGAGTGGGGCGACGAGATCATCTTAGTTGGACCGGAGGAACGTATCCGCCAGGAGCTGGCGAAACATCAGACGGTGGGACTGAATCTGCAGGTCGTCCACGCGCCCGACATCCTGACCATGGAAGATCACGCGGCTGTGGTGCGCCAGAAGGAGCAATCCTCCATCCGCGTGGGGATGCGCCTGGTGAAAAGCGGGGAGGCTGATGCTTTCGTTTCTGCCGGCAACACCATCGCCGTCCTT
>JAUWHU010000517.1 GCA_030605705.1 Thermoflexia bacterium
GCGCGGCGCTATTTTGAGAAGAAGGGAGTCCGGGTGGTGCTGGCGGCTACGCCTAAAGCCACCCGGCTATGGAATAAGGCCGAGGGCCAGGTCATCGGTCTTTTCCACGTGACGTGTTGAACGTCGTATAAGTGGGTAGGCGGGTGGCAACCCCACCCGCCTACCCACTTGAGTTACGTCTGGCGATAAATCACCAATCACTCTCAGAGCGTGAACTTATCGCCGCGTCGTGGAACCTCCACCCGGCGGCAGCCCTGCTCACGCAGCCCCTCGGCCAGGGCCTGGGCCGGCTTCGGGTCGCCGTGGACGACGAAGGTGGCTTTGATGACCCGCGCGTGCGGCCTGGCCCAGGTCAGCAGGTCATCGCGATCCGCGTGGGCGCTGTAGCCGTAGAGCGTGTAAACCTCTGCCCGCAGAGGAAACTCCTCGCCGAAGATACGCACATGAGGTTGCCGGGCGGCGATGCGCCACCCCAACGTGTTCGGCGCCTGCCAACCAATGATGAGCACCGCGTTCCTGGGATCGGTGATCGCGTGCTTTAGGTGATGCTGGACGCGCCCTGCCTCGGCCATCCCCGACGCGCTGATGATCATCAACGGGTTAGGAGTATTGTTCAAGGCCTTCGATTCTGCCACGCTGCGGACGTAGCGCAGGCGGTAGAAGCCGAAGGGGTCTCCATCTCCACTCATGGTCAGGAAATCGCGCGTTTCCTGGTCGTAGCACTCCGGGTGCCGGCGAAAAACCTCGGTCACATTCAAGGCTAAGGGGCTATCCACGTAGATGGGAATCTCCGGGATGCGTTCTTCCTGGATCAATTGGTGCAGGTCGTAAACGATCTCCTGGGTGCGCCCCACGGCAAAGGACGGGACAATGATGCGCCCACCGCGCTCCGCTACTTTGTTCACGATCGCGGCCAGCTGCTCCTTGATGTCCTCGATGGGAGGATGCTCGCGGTTCCCGTAGGTGCTTTCGATCATCAGATAATCCGCCGGCGGCATCGGTGTGGGATCCTGGACGACGGGTAGATTCGGCTGGCCGAGGTCACCGCTGAAAAGCAGGCGCAGGGTGCGGTTGTGCTCTTTCGTCTCCAGCAGGACCATGGCCGAGCCTAAGATGTGCCCGGCATCTAAAAAGGTAACGCGCACGTCTCTGGCGATCTCCAGTGGACGATTGTAGTTGACGCCGACGAAATAACTGAGGGAGTGGACGGCATCCGCCTCGGTGTAGAGCGGCTCCATGGGCGGCAAGTTGCGGCGCGCGCGCTTTTTGTTCACGTACCGCACATCCTGCTCGTGGATGTGGCCGGAATCGGGGAGCATCGCGGCGCAGAGGTCGCGGGTCGCATGGGTGGCGTAGATGGGGCCATCGTAGCCCTGTTTGACAAGGTTGGGGAGGTTGCCGGAGTGGTCAATGTGGGCATGGGAGAGAACGACGGCATCTAAGCGACGGATATCCACCGCTATCTTTTGGTTCCGTTGGTAGGATTCCCGTCGCTTTCCTTGATACAATCCACACTCCAGCAAAATATTCTGCCGGTTAGTGCGAATGTGGTACATGGACCCCGTGACCGTTCCCACTCCGCCGAGAAATGTGATCTTCATACTTTCCTCCTTGTGATTTGTGATGAAATTTTCCTATCCCCGATCCCAGCTTTTGAGGATGAGGGGAAGATAAACCCGGTGTGTGACAATCAGTGAGACGTTGTCCACGTACATTGCCGTGCGCCCTCCGGTCCCATCATTGCGAACACCAAAGTGCAGCGTGAGGGCCTGACCGGCGTAGGGCGTTAGATCGTAGCGGTGTGGCTGCCAGCGCTGCGCATTGGAGAGCTCCCAGAAAAGGGCGGGCCAGAGGATGTGTCCCTCCTCATCTATGAGAAGCAGGTACTGTGCATCTCCCGTCGCCGTTGTCTGGTCAGCGGAGAGCCGGCCCCGCGGAAAGGCCCGGCGCTGTGCCACGATGAGCGTTTCACCGGATACGGGATAAATGTAAAAACGCAGCGTGGCGTTGCCGGCGTCTGCGGGGATGGCGAGGGTCTGGCTTGCGGAAGAGTAGGAGAATTTGTTCTCCCCCTTGTCAATGCCGGCGCGCATGGAGTGTTCGCCGTCATAGACCACTCGCTTCGAATAGCCGGCCTGCCACGCCGTCTCCGGCAAAACCCACCCGCTGCCGGCCTCGAAGCCGCCGTTGACGATGAGCTCACGGCCCGCTGCGGTGTAGCGCCAGACCCCGGCAGCGGACGCTATGGTGACAGCGCCGCCGTCTTCTACCGTGAGATCGTGAAGGTCAGGAGCGTCCGGCGACGCGCCGAGGTCGCTCCAGCTCAGGCCCCCGTCACGCGAGCGATAGAGCCGCTCGTCGGATATGACGTAGGCCGTGTGGTCGGTCACATAGGCGGGCGAGAAGGCGATGGCGGGCAGCGTCCGGTCGGGGAGGCCAGTGCTGGCGAGCGACCAGTTCACCCCGCCATCGTCGGAGCGGTAGACGCCGTCTGCGGCGGTGGCGAGTAGTGTCTGGTCGGTGGCGTATTGCGGCGATACGGCGATGGAACTCACGGAGACATCGCTGATCAGGCCGGAAGCCGCCGGTTCCCAGGTGGTGTCCCCCGTAGGCAGTCGCCAGAATCCCGCATTGCCGGCGGCGAAGAGTGTGCTATCTACCGGGTAGGCCGGGGGCAAGGCGATCCACCACGCGCCGAGGCTGGCGCTGCCGGGCGGAAGTTCCCCCATCACCGCCCACGTCTCGCCGCTATCGCCGGAGCGCAGCACCTGGCCGTGTTGGCCTGTCAGATAAAGCGTGCGATCCTCAGCATACTGGGGTGAGATCGCCAGGTCTCCACCGGGATAGTCTGTGGACTTGAGATATTCCCACGTCGCGCCGCCGTCCGTTGTGCGGTACAGCCCCAGCCCCGCGCCGGCCGTGACGGTCGCAAAGAGCGTGCCGTCATCCGCGTAGTCCGGCGAAAGCGCCAGCGCGCGGATATCGCTGTCCCGCAATCCCCATGAGGCCCAGGTCGCGCCGTCGTCGTCACTGCCGTAGACGCCCCGGTACTCTGTTCCGGCCAACAGCAGTCCCCCATCGAGGGAACGCAGCAGCGTCGAGGTGGCGAGCGGCGCCATCCCGGCAGCCTTTGTCCAGGTCGCGCCGCCATCCGTCGTGCGATAGACGCCTTCAAAGGTACCGACCAGCAGAACGGGATGCTCCGGCCAGCCGGGCGAGATGGCGAGGGATTGGACGGCGGGGCCGGGGTAGGCCGTCACCGGCTCCCAGGTATCGCCGCCATCCTCCGAGCGGTACAGGCCCTCGTCGTCGCCGGCGAACAGCGTCAGGTCAGCGCCGAAAGCCGGGGAGATCGCCAGCGCCTGGATGTGTGTGGAATCCGTCGTCACAGTGTGGCTGATCCAGGTCGTGCCGCCATCGCCGGAGACGTAGAGAGCCTCGCTGGCGACGTAGAGGGTGCTATCGCTCTCAAACTGTGGTGAGAGGGCCAGTGCCGAGATGCCGTGAGCCGGCGTTAGCACCTGCGTCCAACTCTCGCCCCGGTCGGTGGTCTCGTAGAGACCGTTCCCGGCAGCGAAGGCCACGCCATCGTTGGCGAAGCCCGGCGAGTAGGCCACGGCGGATGTGGCTGAGACGCCGTCGTGACGCTGCCAGGTGTCGCCGCCGTCCTGGCTCACGTACACCCCGCTCCAGCCGTCCCCGGCCAGGAGCTGTCCGCTCTGCGGAAAGTCCGGCGCGGCGGCGATGGCCGTGATGGAACCGGGCGGGCCGGAGTAGAGGCCGCTGAGCCATTCCCAACTCGCGCCGCCGTCGCCGGATTTGAAAAGCCCACCCCACGTCGCGGCGAAGACGGTCCGGTCGGTGGCGAAATCCGGCGAGAAAGCGAAATCGTGGATAGCCGAACTGTAGGCCTCAGTGCCGTGGGCCGCCGGGGACCACGTCTGCGCCCAGTCCGTGGATTTGAAGATGCCCAGGCCAAATTCGCCGGGCGGATGCCACGTGCGATGTTCGCCGCTGAAGACGACGCCATCGTTCACGAAATCGGGTGAGACGGCCAGCGCCTGGGCCATCCCGCCGCGCGGCCCGTGGGTTTCCCAATGGCCGGGTTCCGCCGGGCCGCCCTGCGACACTTCCAGCTGCCAGAGTCCGCCGTCGCTCCCCGCGTAGCCAGTCAGGGAATTGCCGGTGAGCGTGGCGAGGGTGAAGATGCTCTGTTCCGCGAGGCCGGAACCCAGTTCCTGCCAGCTTTCGCCGCCGTCGCTGGAGCGGTAGACGGCTCCGCCGCCAGCCTCGTCGCCGTAGAAGACGCCCGCCAGGACGGAGCCGTCGGTAGCAAACACCAGCGCGGCGCTGGTGAGCGGTTGGCCTTCCCGGGTGGGCGGGATGCCGGTATGCAGTTCTTGCCAGGTCGCGCCGCCGTCGCCGGAGCGCAGGAGGGGATAGGAGGTCGGCGGGTCGGGCTGCACGGCGGCGTAGAGTGTCCGGCTGGCGCCGTAGGCCGGGGAGACGGCCAGGGCGGTGATGGGATCTCTCAACACCTGCGTCCAGGTCGCGCCGCCGTCGCTGGAGAGCTAGCAGCCCCCGGTGTAGCACCCAGACGCGCCGGCCGCGGCGAAGGCCAGCCGGGCGGTGGTGAAGAAAGGAAGAGCGTCGAGGCTGGCAGGAGTCA
>JAUWHU010000003.1 GCA_030605705.1 Thermoflexia bacterium
GGGATTGAAACAAGAAAGTAAAGCGTGATTTGTTGGCAGAACAGGTCGTTCGACAAAACAGAATCCCGACCGAGGGATTGAAACTTGGGGAAACCGGGTGGGGCGAAACGCTGCTGAGGAGGTTCGACAAAACAGAATCCCGACCGAGGGATTGAAACGTTGCTGCTTTTCACTCATGATCACCCCCCTACTCGTTCGACAAAACAGAATCCCGACCGAGGGATTGAAACAGGTGGGGATGAGCGGGAGATTGCGCGGGCTAGCTCGTTCGACAAAACAGAATCCCGACCGAGGGATTGAAACCGTTGTGGAAAACGCTACGGTGATGCGTGGTATGTTGTTCGACAAGACAGAATCCCGACCAGGATACTGAAAATCTCTCGCGGACGGCCTTCTCGATTCTGGATTCGCCTGGTTTGACAATCCTTCTGCGTATGATAAAATGTGAACAAATTTATGGAAGTCATCGAAGTTGCAAGCGCAGCGGTGTGTTTGCACAAATCGGTGCATGAGGAGTTGGAAGTGGAATCGGAACACGAAGAACTTAAAAACACCCCCCCTGAGAACGAACCTCTCTCGATGGAAAACCTGGAAGAAGAAGGCGCCTTAGACCTGAACCAGCCACGGCGCGGGCAGCTGCGCGAGGGCACGGTGATGGAGGTGCGCCCGGAAGGTCTCATGGTGAACATCGGCAGCAAGCTGGATGGATTCGTTCCCAGCATGGACCTGGAAGATTTGCCGGAGGATGATCGCGAATTCTCCGTGGGGCAGTCCGTCCCGGTAGTCGTGCTGCACTCGCGTGACCACGATGGGAACGTGAAACTATCAATATCCCAGGCACGCCAGCAGGAAGATTGGCTCAAAGCCGAGAAGCTGAAAGAAAGCGAGGAAGTGTACGAGACCAAAGTCCTCGAATCCAATCGCGGGGGCTTGACCGTAGAGTTCGGGCGTCTGCGGGGCTTCGTGCCGATGTCCCAGCTTATCGGATTCTCACGAATCCATCAAGCATCGGAGCGCTTCCGCCGCTTGAACGCCATGGTAGATAAATCTATCATGCTCAAGGTGATCGAAGTGAACCGCCAACGGCGCCGGCTGATCCTTTCTCAGCGCGCCGCCTCGAAGGAATGGCGCGCAGTACGTCGCCAGCGACTTCTGGAGGAGCTGGAGTCAGGCCAGATCCGCACCGGGCGGATCAGCCAAATCACAAACTTCGGTCTTTTTGTGAACCTGGGGGGGCTGGATGGTCTGGTACACGTTTCCGAGCTCTCTTGGGGACGCATCGAAAACCCCGCCGATGTCTATCGCATCGGGCAACGGATCAAAATCAAGGTCCTCAACGTGGACCGCGAGCGCCAGCGCATTGCGTTGAGCATCAAATCCCTCACGCCGGACCCCTGGGATTCGGTGCCGGAACGATACACAATTGGAGATCTGATCGAGGGACGGGTCAACCAGATCGCGGATTTTGGCGTCTTTGTGGAGCTGGAGCCGGGCGTCGAAGGATTGTTGCACAACTCCGAGCTGGCAACCCCCGAACAGCGGGAGGAGCTGGAAGTCGGCGGCCGGGAGCTGATGAAGATCATCCGCATTGAACCGGATCGCCGGCGTATCGGGCTGAGTGTCCGGCAGGTGCGCCGTGAAGAATGGGAACAGTGGGCCGCCAAGATGGAAACCGCCAGGGTTGAGGCTGAAGCGGCAAAGGCTGCCGAAGAAGCCGCCAGGGTCGAGGCCGAAGCAGCGAAGGCTGCTGAGAAAGCCGCCAGGGTTGAGGCTGAAGCAGCGAAGGCTGCTGAGAAAGCCGCCAGGGCCGAGGCCGAAGCAGCGAAGACTGCCGAGGAAGCCACCGTCGAGGCCGAAGGTGCTGCGGCCCCAATTGAGGAAGTGGAGACCGTCGAGGAAACCGCAGTCGAAGCCGAAGTCGCCGAGACTGTTGAGGAAGTGGAGACCGTCGAGGAAGCCGCTGTCGAAGCCGAATGTGCTACGGCCCCAGTTGAGGAAGTAGAAATCGTCGAGGAAGCCGCTGTTGAGGCCGAATGTGTCGAGGCCGTTGAGGAAGCAGAGACCGTCGAGGCCGAAGGTGCTGCGACCCCAGTCGCAGCCGGAGATGTCGAGGCCGAACCTGCTGCAGCCCCAGTTGAGGAAGCGGAAACCGTCGAGGCCGAAGGTGCTGCGACCCCAGTCGCAGCCGAAGATGTCGAAGAAGCGACAGAGGATTAGGGAGGATCAGAAAACCGGATGAGTGCCAAAGAAGAGAAGATTCTGGTAGAAGGTACTGTGGTGGAAGCGTTGCCCGCCACCCAGTTCCGCGTGAAATTGGATGCAGGGCACGAGGTGTTGGCATATCTGTCCGGTAAAATGCGCAAGTATTACATCCGCATCCTCCTGGGGGATCGGGTGCGGTTGGAGCTCTCTCCCTACGACCTGACCCGTGGACGCATCGTGTATCGCTACAAGCGCGGAGGCCCCCCACCCCGCCGGTAGAGAGAGCTAAACTCAAAATGATAAAACGTCGGCCCGTTATGTTGGGCCGACGTTTTGTGTTGTGGCGGCAGAGTCGCAAATGGCGAATGGCAAATGTGCAAATGGCAAATGGCAAATCAAGAATCGAGAATC
>JAUWHU010000437.1 GCA_030605705.1 Thermoflexia bacterium
CCGGATCATGTACGCCGGTCTGGAGACCTTTCCCTATTGGTTCAGCAACGATCTGGCCTATGCTGCGGGCGGCCTGATACCGGCCGGGTTTGGCCCGACCATCGCCGATCACCTGCGCATTGCGATCTCCTATGTTCAAAAGGCCAAGATCAAGGGGCGCGTGCCACACCAGATTTCACTGGGAGGCCTGGTTATCAACCCGGGCAACGTACAGGAAACACCCCAGTTCGTCAGCGCGGCCTGGGATTATTATCGTTGGACAGGCGACGCGGCTTTTCTGGCAGATGTCTACCCTATCGCTGCGCAAGGGATATTCAGCTACACCCTGGGATTCGCTGACCGGGACGGCGACTACTATCCCGAAGGTCCGGCCATGGTAGAGCGGACGGGCATGGGGTCGGAGAAGCTGGACTCGACATGCTATCTCTGGAATGCCCTGAACGATCTGGCGCAGATGGCGGGAATCATGGGCGATGCGAACATGGCCGACCGGTCTCGGGCTGCAGCCGACGCGCTGCAGTCCACCTTCGACGCCGATTGGTGGCTGCCCGACGAAGAGGTTTACGCCGATTCGCTGCTGGACAAGGGAGGCTCGCATTTCGAGGGTCACTGGACAGTGGCCGTACCGCTGGAAGCCGGCATTGCTCCACCAGAGCACGGCCGCGCCTCCCTGGCCCGCATCCAGAGCGAGTACCTCAACGAGTGGGGACTGATGCACACCCGTGGCCAAGACGACCGGGTCTGGACACTGCCCACCGGGGTACTGAGCCGGGGGGCCTATCGCTACGGCGACCTCGACCTGGGATTTCGCCTGCTGACGGACATCGCCGCCACGCTCGACCACGGAGCCATCGGTTGTTACCACGAACTGATCCCCCAGGGAATCTCCTTTATCCAGAACTGGTCGGCCAGCCTGTTTCTCAAGGGGGCGGTGGAGGACTTGATGGGTCTCGACCCCCGCGCCGACCGGCACGAGGTGACGATTGCGCCCCAGTTACCGTCTGCCTGGGAGTTCGCCGAATTGACGGGAGTGCCCATCGGCGCTCACCAGCTCGACATGCGGGCCGAGCATGAGCGGGCCGAAATCCGGCATCTATCTGGCCCGGCGCCGCTGGTCATCCGCTATGCTCTGGTTGGAGTCGGCCCGCTAACGGCCACGCTGGATGGGAAGCCCCTACCCGTGGAAACCGGGGAAGTGGGAGGGCGTGACGCCGCTGTCGTAGAGATCACACTATCTCCCGGCCGGTCGGCAACGCTCTCCTGGGACGCTGGCGTGTTGCGCGTCGTCACCCAACCATAGTGGGCATTCCCCCTTATTTGGCGGCGTGAATAGTTGATTTTTACTGGAGATAATAACCCACGATGAAATTGCGTCCAATCACAAGTTTGTTGCTCCTCTTGACTCTGCTGGCAGCGTGCGGCCCGGCGCCTTCCCCGACGCCGGCTCCAACTCCAACACCGATAACTCAGCCCACGCTCATACCCACCGCGCCCCCACCCTTCCCCACGAGCATTGAACCGGCCCGCTACCGGCGGTTGCCCGCCCCGCTGATCGCTCGTGCCGAGAGCGACGAGACGGCCCTCTTGCAAGACAGCGTCGGGTTTCAGACCGGTTCGTACCGGGTGGAGTACACCGATGAGCGATTCTTGATCTCCCCCGAAGGCGGCGATGTGGCGCTGGCGTTGACCCTGCCAGGGGGAGCTGCCCTGAACATGTTGGGGGATCATCCGACGATCAAGCAACAGACAACATGGGACGGGGAGAAAATCGTCCTCACCGGCCGGAGCGGATGGGGGGCAGATTTTCAGGCCACACTCCACACATACAACTTCCATCCCGGCCTCATACGCTGGCGGTTTGAGTTGGTCCGTAACGCAAACCCACCCGCCGGGCCAGAACCAGAACTGCAATTTGTGGATCGCAGGACAAGCGAAGAAGCCCACGGTCAGTTGAAGATCTACGCCAACCGAGCGGCCCTGGCCGCGCCGCACCTGTACGCTTACAGCGAGGCGCTGGATAGCACGCTGTTCTACTGGGTAGACCTGACGGCCATGAACCCCTTTATGGAGGCGGCTCATTACTCGCCTGTCTCCACCCCTCGCCGCATGGGACAGCGCCTGGGCCATAGCTTTTCCCAGACCGATCTGGCGAACCAGCCCCAGTCGGTGGCCTCGCCACTCTACGACAGCTACCTCTACTTGACGCCGGGCCAGCCGGCCGACGAAGACGCCATGTTCACCCGCTACCTGCACAACCTGGGCAACATCTACGACCTGATGGCCGTGCCCGACGACCACCTACCGGATTGGTTCGGCGTGTACGAGTGGGATGGACAGGGAGTGCCCACCGGCATCCACCGGTTTACGATCCGCGATTTAGCCAACGAAAAAAACTGGGTCACACTGGACGGCAAACGTTACCTGCGCGCCTACGTGGCCGATACCCGCCTGTCCGCCGAGGCCATCACGCAATTGGACGTGTACTCGGCGCTGACCCGCTACAAAGCGCGCTTTGGCGACGTGCCCGACTACTACACTGAACTGCGGGCGGCCATCCCCGATTTCTTCAACCCCGACTTCGGCCCGGCGGGCATGTTCCAGAACAGCGGCCCCCTGTCGGTGACCGGTCCCCAGGGGCGGGGCGATACCTGGTACGAGCTGGGCCACGCGCTCAAGGTGGCAGAACTGGCCCTCTGGGACCCAGACGACGCCGAGTTGCGTGAACTGGCCCTCCGCTCCGGCGAAACGTGGATTGATTTTGCCCAGACCGTCGAATATCGCTTCCCCCGTTTCTATAGCTTTGACACCTGGCAGGGCACCGAACGCGAGCCAGACGCCGCCGGTGCTTTTGCCTACTTTATGCTACTGCTCCACGACCTGACAGGCGAGGAGCGCTACGTGGACGAGGCGCGTAATGCCCTGCACGCGCTGGACGGCTATGGATTCCGCCTGGCCTACGAGACGCATATAACCGCGCTGACCGCCGCAGCTGCCGCGCGCATGTACCAGCTCGAGCCGGACCCGCTCTATCTCGACGTCATCAATCGGGCGGTCGCCAACCTGATGCGCCTGTCGTGGCTCTGGGAGTGTGACTATGGCTGGTGCGAAGCTCATCCTGACTTACGGCCGGCGGACGTCCCCTCGTGGCAGATATTTAGGCCGCACATCTTCTTTGGACTGAATCCCACCCAGCAGAGCGCCGTCATCACCGCCAAGGAGCAATACGAGGCCTGGATTTACTTGACCGAGACGCTGCTGCGCGTCCACGGCGACCTGGACCCCACCGTGGAGAAGCTCATCGCCGAGTTCGTCAAACACACGCTGCTGACCATCCCCTGGAGCCTGCCGCCCTTCCTGCCAGTTGGTGCGGCCACCGAGCACCCGGCCGCCTACGAAACCGTGACCGAGAACGACCTGTCGCTCTTCATCCCGCTGGAAGACCTGCGCGACGGCTGGGACGTGAGTGGGGCCATCGGCCAGGAGGTGTACGGCGCAGGTATGGCTCCAGCGATGGCGGCACTGTCGCTGGTGGAAGTGGCGCCGGGCTTGGTCATCTACAGCGGCTACCCGCTGGTCGAGATCAAGGGGACGACAGTGACATTCGCCGGCGTACCCGGCACGGCCACGCCGGTCGTAGTGGTCGGCGCGAGCGATGTGCTGGATGCCGATGGAAACCCGGTGGACACGGAAGCATGTGGCATCGCCCTCTGCTTCCAGGCCGAGGGGGGCAGCAGCTATCAGCTGTGCCCGACACGTGGACCGTAACACCTTTAGGGCAATCACATTTATATCGGATTGGGGTTGGTAGTCACTATACAGTGGAATGTGTTGACGCCACGCCGCTGACGCTACTCCGCTGCGCTACGTGGCTGACTACGAACAAGTCCGGCATGAGCGCGATTTGGAAATAGTGCGAATTGGCAGGTAGGATGGTATAATTAGCAAAACTTTACCTAACCCAGCTACTTAAGGAGCAAATTCGCATGATTCGACAAACTGAAACCGAACTAGCCGCCCGCCTGGGAGTCAAAACCCAGGATCAA
>JAUWHU010000559.1 GCA_030605705.1 Thermoflexia bacterium
TGGAACAGCTCCTGGCTATCAGCCGGCGACTGAATTCCACGTTGGAGATGCGCTCCCTGCTGCTCCAAATCGTGGAGGCGGCCCGCGAGCTGACCGAGGCCGATGGTGCTTCGATCCTGCTCATGGAAGGGCCACATACGCTGCGCTTCGCGGCTTCCTGCGGCCCCTCGTCTCCCCATCTCATAGGCACCGAAGTCCCCACCGAAAATAGCCTGGCCGGCTGGGTCGTGCAGCACCGCGAAACCGCCGTCGTGGAGAATGCCCTCTCGGACCCGCGCCTGTACGCCATCCAAAATGTGAGCACCAGCCTTTCCATCGTGGCCGTCCCCCTGTTATTCGGAGAACGCGTCATCGGCGTTCTGGAAAGTCTCACCCAGCAAGAATGCCGGCGTTTCACTTCTCAGGATGTCGAAACGCTGGAGGTCTTGGCCAGCATTGCCGCCGTAGCCGTGGAGAACACGCGCCTTTTCCAACAAAACGATTGGATCGCAGAGGTCGTCCACGAGATTCGCACCCCGCTGACGGCCATCCTCTCTTACGCCGAACTCCTCGACCGCCAGGGCCTACGTCCGGGAAAGCGCCAACAATTTTGCCAGATCATCCAGCAGGAAACCAAACGAGTCAATCAGTTGATCGGCCAATTCTTGGATGCAGCCCGCCTGGAGTCGGGCCGGGCAACCATGAAACGCGAACCTCTGGCGCTGGGGGAGATTATCTCCCAGGCCATCGCCGTGATCCGGCCTCAAGCCGCCACCTGCCAGATGTGTGTGACATCCGCCATACCTGAAAATATCCCCACTCTGGTAGGCGATTCGCAACGTCTGCACCAGGTTTTACTGAACCTCCTCTCCAACGCCGTCAAATACTCCACCCCAGGGACCGACATCCACGTGACATGCCATGTGGAACCGGAACAGGTCGTGGTCGCAGTTGCCGACTCCGGCCCCGGCATTTCGCAAGAATACCACGCCATCCTCTTCCAGAGATTCTCCCGTGTGCCGGGCAGTGAAAAACGGGCTACCGGGTCGGGTCTGGGGCTGAACATCGCCCGTCAAATTGTGGAAGCGCACTACGGGCGCATCTGGGTAGAAAGCACAATGGGTCAGGGCAGCACCTTCGCCTTTTCCCTGCCCCGGCCCTCCCCATAGCCACCCACAAGGAATTTACTACTTCTGCTTCGCGACACTTTACAAAAACTAAACTTATGGTATCATCTGTCCACCTGTGAGTGGCTGGTCCCGCTCTCGGGTTTTTTGTGTTTTACCTGGAATTATTCTACAAGATTTGCGCCACCCTGTGCGAGTGCGCCCAGGACTGCGTCCGCGAGAATCAAGGTCTGTCATTTGCGGCTTTGCCGCACTATACCTCACCGCAATGAACAACTGGAGGAAAAACAGTTTATGAGCGAGCGCCCGGTATATCTCACCAGTGCAGGCTATGAGCAACTACAGCAGGAACTACACCAGTTAAAAACCGTCCGGCGTCAGCAAATCGCCGAACGGCTGCATAATGCCCTCACAGAAGGGGAATTGATTGAGAACGCAGAACTCGAAGACGCGCGCCGCGAGCAGGCCTTTGTCGAAACCCGAGTGTATCAGCTAGAACAACAGCTTCGTCTCGCTGTAATTATTGAGAATGATGGCTCAACAACCGACGTGGTCAGCCTGGGATACCACGTCACCGTGCAGGAAGAAGGCTCATCCACCCCAGAGAAGTACTATATGGTCGGGTCCGCCGAAGCTTCCCCCAAAGAAGGCCGCATCTCCAACGAATCCCCGCTGGGTCAGGCGCTCCTCGGCAAACGGGTTGGAGAGCAAGCCGTGGTACGCGCACCCGATGGGGATATCGTCTTCCACATTCTCGCCGTGCAGTAGAAGCAGAGAACACAAACAGCGCCAGCCCATACCTCTGTATGGGCTGGTTCTTTACCAAAAGGGCCGGTTACTACTCAGGCTGGCCTATTTCAGATCTCCGAGGCCGCAGGCGAAATGCAGGCGGGAAGCGCCGCTCGGCGGACCTTAACTTTGACACCTTTCCATGCACCTTCATCTCCCCAGCATCCTGCCCCTTTTGGGGAGAAGGGGAGAGAGTTGATACGAAAACCTGAGTAATAACAAGGGCCACAACTTACCGGCCCCCAGGAGAATCCAATGGACTTAAACAATCTCGAACAACAGCGGGTGGAGAAACTGGAACGCTTGCGGACTGCAGGGATGGAACCCTACCCCCGCCGGGTTCAACGCACCCACACCACCCAGGAAGCCCGCCGCGCTTACGAAGCTGCGGAATCCACGGAGAGCACGCCCCCAACCATCACCGTGGCCGGACGGCTGGTCAGCATCCGGGTAATGGGCAGAGTTGCCTTCGCGCATCTCGAGGACGAAAGCGGTAAGCTGCAGCTTTTCCTCCGCCGCAACGAGTTGGGGGAAGACCTCTACACGCTCTTCAAAAAGGCCTTCGATCTGGGTGATTTCGTGGAGGCCACCGGCCCGCTGATTCGCACCCGCACCGGAGAGATCAGCGTGCAGGCCACCAGCCTGCGAATGTTAGCCAAAGCGCTCACCCCGCTCCCCATCCCCAAGGAATACACCGACGAGGCCGGAAATCTCACCCGCTACAGCGCCTTCTCCGACACGGAAGAGCGCTATCGGCAGCGCTACGCCGACCTGGCGGTGAACCCGGAAGTACGCGAGCTCTTCCGCACCCGCTCCCGGACGATCACCGCGCTACGGGCCTGGTTAGATACACACGGCTATCTGGAAGTCGAGACGCCCATCCTGCAACCCATCTACGGCGGCGCGGCGGCCCGCCCCTTCACCACCCATCACAACCAGCTCAAGCAAGACCTCTACCTGCGCATCTCCTTCGAGCTCTACCTCAAGCGGTTGCTCGTCGGCATGTTCGAGCGCGTCTACGAAATCGGGCGGGATTTTCGCAACGAGGGCATCTCCTACAAACACAACCCGGAGTTCACCCAACTGGAGATGTACTGCGCCTACACCGACCTCTACGGGATGATGGAAACGGTGGAGCAGCTGCTTTCCTCCACCGCGCAAGCCGTCCTAGGGACGCAGCACATTCCCTACCAGGGCCACCAGCTTGATCTGACCCCTCCCTGGCGACGGCTCTCCCTGCGCGATGTCATCTGCGAGGGCGCCGGTATTGACTACAGCGATTTCCCCACCGCCGATGCGCTGCGGGCGGAGATGCGGCGCTGTGGTTACGATGCCGCCGAGAAAGCCACGTGGGGTCGCCTGGTGGATAATCTGCTCTCGGAGGTCGAACCCGGCTTGATCCAACCCACCTTCATCCACGACTACCCGGTGGAGATCTCCCCGCTGGCCAAACAAAAAGCCGACGATCCCACCCACGTGGAACGCTTCGAGATCTTCGTCGGAGGCATGGAACTGGGCAACGCCTTTACCGAGCTCAACGATCCCTTCGAGCAAGAGCGGCGTTTCTTACAACAAGGGCGCGCCTCCGCCGCCGGCGACGATGAAGCGCAACCCATGGATGAGGACTATCTGCGAGCGCTGAAGTACGGAATGCCGCCCAACGGCGGTTTCGGGCTGGGCGTGGATCGTCTGGCAATGCTCTTCACCGACCGTCACTCCATCCGCGAAGTGCTACTCTATCCCCACCTGCGCGCCAAGTGAGTTCCATTCTCCACTCTCCGCGCTCTCTATCTCCACTCTCCATTCTCTATTCTCTGCTCTCTATCTCCATTCTCCATTCTCCGCTCTATCTCTATCTCCACTCTCTATTCTCCATCCGCCATTTGCCATTCGTTACAGCTCTCCCTCTACCTCGGCATCTAAGCGGCGATAAAACTCCGCCATGTAGCGATGGCGTTCCTCGGCGATGGCCCTTCCCGCGCGAGTGTAGAGTCGCTCCTTGAGCCGCGAAAGTTTCACCACAAACTCGTGAACCGGCGTGTGGCGTTCCGGGTTATCTCCCTCGGCATCCCACTGCGCCAGGTCAATTTCAGCCAACGGTGCCCACAGCCGCTGCTGATGCGCTCCACCATAGGCAAAGGCGCGCGCGATACCAATCGCGCCGAGCGCGTCCAACTTATCGGCGTCGAAGAGCACCTGCGCCTCCAGCGTGGCGGGTGACGGCCCCGCGCGGAAACGGTGTGCGGCGATCGCGTGCGTCACGGCCTCCACCCATGCAGGGGCTGCTCCTTGCAGCAAATCCCGCGCCCGTGACGCCGCCACAGCAGCGTGGTCCAACCCCTGCGCTTGAGCCTCCGCCCGCCCCCAATCGTGCAGGAGAGCCGCCGCGCGCACCACACTCAAATCGGCGCTCTCAGCCCGCGCGATGCGTTCGGCCAGTCGTAGCACCCGCAGGATATGATCGAAATCGTGGACGCTGTCCGCCTCCCCGTAAAGCTCCCGCGCCATCTCCACTGTCACGTGCAAGATTTTTCCCTCCTGTCCCAAGTAGTAACGACTTTAGTCGTTCAAGGAGCGACTGAAGTCGCCACTACGCCTACACCACATAAAAATAGCGGGCCTCGCGGCCCGCTGCGGCGACAAGTGCCCTTCCCCTACGGCAAATACAGCCAGGGGTTCGTGGGATAACCATTGTAACGCACCTCGAAGTGCAAATGCGGCCCGGTAGAATATCCCGTGCTCCCCATCGCGCCGATGACCTGCCCCGCCGTGACCACCTCTCCCTCCGTCACGAAAATATTGCTCAAGTGCGCGTAATAGGTCTGGTAGCCATTGGCGTGATCCACCACGACCAGATACCCGTAACCCACATCCGTCCAGCGGGCAAAGCTGACATAGCCCGCATCGGAGGTCAAGATCGCCGTCCCCACCCCATTGGCAATGTCAATGGCCCGGTGCCCGTACCAATATCCCTGGCTGATATAACCACTGGTCGGCCAGTGAAACCTCCCTGTCCCGACAACATCCTGGGGAACCGGCCCTTGATAGGCAGTGACCCGGCGAGGTTCGTAAGGCTTGGTGCCATTGGGGACGATCAATCTCATCCCCGTCCGCAGCCGCCCTCTGACCGGCAAGCGATTGAAAGAACAATCTTCGATATCCTGCGCTGCAGCCTTGTACTGCTCCGCCACACTCTCCAACGTGTCACCCTCGGCCACCGTGTGGTAAACGCCATCCAGAGGCAGAATGATCAGCTCCTGCCCCACCCTGAGCAGATCGGGGACCTTCTCGAGCTCCGGGTTTGACCACAAGATGGTGGTCGGCTGCAGGCCGAAACTCTGGGCGATGGACTCTGCTGTATCTCCTACCTGGATAATGTAGGTGACGATCTCCAGGCGCGGGCGCACCGGGATGGACGTATGGGGTTCAGCCTGACGGATGATTTGGATGGACGAGGCGGCGGCATTGTAGTAGGAGCGCGCCCCCACAGGATCCACGCTCCCTTCAGGCAGGGAGGGAGTGGCATCGCCGGGGGACAAGGGAGGGTCTGCGGCCAGGGACATAGTGTTGGCCGTGCCGCCCAAGTGGAAGCTGCCCAATGCTAAGAGAAAACCGAAGATCAGCACCAACGCAACATGAGAGGTCAAACGGCCCAACACAGGACGCTGCCCGACCCGGTCGCCATTCCAGCGCCAGACTCCGGCAACCAAAACCGCAATGGCGTGGGTCACGAAGTTCCCACGCCACAACCTCTCATTCTGTGGCCTATCCGGTTCAGGAATTGCCATTACTCACGGTTCGTAAAGTACCGGGTTATGCGGTACACCGTTGAAGCGAATTTCGTAGTGCAAATGCGGCCCCGTGGACCAGCCGGTGGTTCCACAAGTGCCCAACACAGAACCCTTGGCTATAAATTGTCCGGCCGTCACCCAGATAGAATCAAAGTGGCCGTAACGGGTGGTAAATCCATTGCCGTGATCCAACCTGACGAGCTGGCCGTATCCACCGCTCCAGCCGGAGAAAATCACGACACCGCTATCCGCGGCATAGATGATATCTCCCAGACTACAGGTGTAATCCAACCCAATGTGCCCTGGATTACGCGGATCGTGGAAAGTGTACCCGGAGACCGCGTAAGAGCCTGTGGGCAGCATGAAATATCCGCTCGCGCCCGTCATACTGACGTCAACGTTCCCGTAGTAGCTGGTGGCTGCCGCAACAGCCCGACCAGGCTTAGGCGGCGGTGGGGGCGGAGGTTCCCAATCAAAGCCTACACCGGTACCGTCGAGAATGACCAGCTGCTGCCCTTCCCTCAAGCGATCTCCCGGCTCAATCTGGTTCCACATATTGTAGAGCGCAGCAACTTCAACCTCATAATCCTCGGCGATACTACTCACCGTTTCATCTTCTCCCACGGTGTGGTAAGCGCCATCCACGGGAGGGATAAAGAGGGTGATGCCCGGCGCAATGTGCCACGGAGCGCCCTGTAGGGTCTCCATATTGGACCAGACAATCGTGTAAGGGGAAAGATCAAACTGCTCGGCGATGCCGCAGATGGTATCGCCCGATTTGACCGTATAGGTGATCACCTTGAGACGCACCCGGTCCGGGAGCAGTGTGTGAGGTAAGGCCTGACGTACCACAGACGCCTGTGATCGCACAGGCACATAGCGCAGGGTCGGCCCTCCGGCTCCCGCCAGCGTCGGCGTTGCCACCGGCTCCGCCACGACCGGCGCCGTGGACGAGTCAGGCGTATTGGCCACACTCACCTGGGCGAAGGTAACCCGCCCCAAGACGAACAACAAAGTGACCAACAACACAATGCCTAAGTGCGCGCTATAACGTCCCAACAAAGACGCTACCGCCTGGCGATCACCCTGCAACCGCCAGAGCCACGCGACACCCCTTGCGAAAATTTGCCCAAACGAGCGGGATGCTGCCCGCGTCACGTTTTGAGCTATTGTTTCTTCTAAAGGATATTTATGATTGTTCATAATGCAGTTTTGCTGCGTGATAACAACATATCACATTATAACACGAGAAAAGACAGAATGCAACTGCCAAATCTGACGTTTTCCTTATGAACCGGGCTTAAACAGCCCGTTCAACTGCCATCACACCAGCCATCGCAGCATAACACAGGTGAGAAAAAGCGCAAATTGCCCAGGAGGGGCAATTTCTCATGCCGTAGTTGGCCTTATCCCAAAAACAATTGGCCCTACGGGGCCGCGCTGCCGGATAAAAAACGTAAAAACACCTCTGGCGGGACGTACTGTGTGTCCCGCCAGAGGTGGATAACAATTTACCTACCGGCGTCCGCCAACCCAGCGAGCCAGCAGCGAACCATCCTCCTGGAGCAGGCCGGCCACGCCCACCTGCTGCCCCACTTCGAGGTCGTCAAAGCCGGGGTCGTCCACACCGGGGAAACGGTAGTGGGTCTCGTCATTCACCAATACCCGCACCGTCCCGTGAGGTGAACCGAGGATGAACTCAGCGTCGCCTAAGGAGAGGATACGCCCACTGCCCTTCCTCACCCGTTCCTCGAGTCTCACCTGGATGACCCAGGCGTGGAACGTCCCGATATCCACCCACTCGCCGCCGATGCGCAGCGTGTCGCCCTCCCGCAGATCGGCTAACGTGGGATCGTCCGTGCCGGGGATCACGAACTGCGTCGTGGAATTGGTTTGCACAGCGATGGTCTGCTCCAGGCGCGTCTCGACCTGGATGGTGTCGCCTGTTACACTCACCACCTTGCCGAGCAGCGCAGCAGCCGTGGGCGGCACGACGATGACACGCAGCGCAACAGGGGTCTCGTCCTCCAGGCGGGCACGCACCCGCACGGTGTCCCCCTCGTGGACGTCCGCCAGTGTCGGTTCAGCGATCTCCGGCACCAGGAAGACAGTCTCCTCATTCACGGTGAAGGTGACAGCGTCGCCGCCATGCCGCTCCACGGTGAGGCTGGCGCTTCCCACGGTCGTGACCTCGCCGGTGATCTCCCCCACTCGCGGACGGGAGCGGATCACTAACGTCGCCAACACATCGCCCTCGTCGGTGGGCTGTCCAATGACGAGCAGCTTCTCGCCAACCACCACGTCGCCCAGCCCTGGCTCCTCTACGCCAGGGAAGCGGAAGCGCGTCTGGTCATCCACCAGCACCGTCACCGTCTCCTCTTCTGTGACCAGGGTGAAGGAATCCGCGCCGACGGCTGTGACCTCGCCGCCCAGGCGACTGGGCTTCCGGGGCCGCACGAGCACGCTGTTCGCGTGGAAAGATTCCCCCCTCCGCTGTCCTTGCGCCACGATATAGTTGCCGACCTCCACAGCGGCGATACCGGGGGATTCCACACCGGGGATCACAAAGCGGGTGAAAATATCCGTGAGCACCTTGACCGTGCCCTGCTCATTCTCCACCACCAGCGTGTTCCCTTCAATGGAGACGACCGTGCCCATCACGCGAGCAGGACGCCGCTGGATGGTCGTGTTCAACCTGCTGTCAGAGTGCTGCTGAAGGTTCATCTCTACCCCGGCCCCCTTGTTGCCGGGCGCAGGCGGCGCGGCCAGCGACGGCGTCACTAACACCAAACTGAAAACCACTAACACCAGTAACCATGTCCAATGCTTCTTCATCTCAATACCTCCTCAATAGGTTTATGTATGCCCTTCTAAAACGGCTCCGCCGGCGTGGATAGGGCCTTCTTGAACCGGCTGATTGCTTCACCCTCTATGATACGCACCACTGTTAAGCCCAGATGTGAGGAGTGTAAAAAGGATGTAAATTCCACAGCTGGCACTTACGCTTCCCGCCTGTACTTCGGGCCGGGGCAATTTGACACCCCCCTCTTCCGTGCGATAATTTGAACCTCGGTCACCAGCTGACCGGAATGAGAGAAGACATTCGGATTGGAACAAGTTCGGCCCCGCAGTGTGGACAGGCAATGCCCGCCGCCGGACCGAGCCCACACTCACAATCTTGACATCCAAAAAAGGAAGGGAATACAGAGATGGCAAATCTAAAATCTGTTGATGAGAGCAACTTTGAGACCATGGTGCTCAACGCCACCTTACCGGTACTGGTAGATTTCTGGGCGCCGTGGTGCCCGCCTTGCCGGGCGCTGGCGCCGGTCCTGGAAGAGATGGCTGCGGAGTTGACCGATCGCCTGCAAATCGTGAAGGTGAACATAGAGGATATCCAGACGCTACCCGACCAGTACGGGGTGAGGAATATCCCCACGCTCGTTCTCTTCCGCGATGGACAAGAAGTCGCCCGCTTCGTCGGCAGTAAAAACAAGAAGTCGCTGTTGCGAGAACTGGAACCCCATCTGTAATCTCAGCTGAACCAACAAAAAAGGCCCGCCGTTGTAGATGAAACGGCGGGCCTACCCGATGTGCCGGATAAAAAATCACTCAGAGGACTTCGCCCTCTGAATAACGCATTGTCACGCAGCCGGCTATGCGAGAAAATCACTCAGAGGACTTCGCCTCTTCCCAGAGACGTTCCATCTCCTCCATGCCCAACTGCTCCAGGGGAATCCCGCGTCGCCGGGCTTCCGCCTCAATGTGACGAAAACGCCGGGCAAAACGCAAGTTCGATTCGCGCAACGCGCTCTCCGGCTCGACCCCTCGCCAGCGAGCCAGGTTGACCACAGCTGCCAGGAGATCACCGACTTCCGCCGCCACCTCCTCCTCAGTTTCCGCAGCTTCCAGTTCGGCCCATTCCTCATGGACTTTAGCGACCACACTCTCCATATCAGGCCACTCAAATCCCACGCCCTTAGCACGGCAAGCGTAGGCATACGTCTGCGCTAAAGCCGGCATAGATTTGGGGACGCCATCCAGTAACGAGCGCTCCCTCTGGCCGTGCGCCTCTCGCTCCTGCCGCTTGATCTCCTCCCAGTTGTGGGAGACCTCATCCGGGCCGGAAACCTGCACCCGTCCCCACACATGCGGATGGCGGCGCTTGAGCTTGGCATCAATCCCCGCGATGATGTCGGCCATGCGGAAGTCCCCCTCTTCGGTAGCGATTTGAGCGTGCAAAACGATTTGGAGCAGCAAATCCCCCAGCTCCTCTCGCAGAGCAGCCGTGTCCCGCGAGTCAATGGCGTCGAGCACCTCGTAAGATTCCTCCAGCAGATTGGCGCGCAGGCTCTCGTGGGTCTGCTCCCGATCCCAGGGGCAGCCTCCCGGTGCGCGCAGTCGCGCGATCGTCTCCTGGAAACCCTCGCAGCTGCTCACCGGCGACAGTGAGGGGATGTAGAGGGAATTCAACGGCCCGACCTCTCGCCGGTCACTCTCATAGAGCGGCAGCCAGGCGACCATCTGCGCCGCAGTCCCCGCCGCCTCGACCAGGGCCACGTTGTGCTCGTCGGGGTACTGGTTCATCAAGGTCAACTTCAATTCGGAGGCCACGGCGCGGCTGTAAACCTGTCCTATCAGCACGGGGAAATCGGGGTTGAACGGCGGATGGTGCAATGCCAGCACCTCCAGCGCGTCCGCGATTTGGAGACCCTCCAGCGCATCCAGCTCCAAAGCCGTCAGCACCGGTTCGATGAAACTCAAGCCGGCCACCACTCGCGCAGGGATGCCGGCCTCGCGGGCCGCCGCCAAAATCAGGGGGACCGCCGCCTCCCCCACGAGAGGATGTCCCGGCACGGCGTAGACCACGCCCGCATCCCGCCGGCCCAACGCCAAAATACGCTCCACGATAAGCACGTAGATCTCCTCGAAGGTCTCAGCTTCCTCGTAGAGCGCGTCGAAGGAGTGAAGAGTCAAATCCCCGGGGAAATTCGCTACCACGGGATGGTGCAGCGTACGCAGCCACACCTCATCGGCTCCTGAGAGCACCTCCCAGGCCTCGCGCGTGAGCTGTTCAGGCGCACCAGGCCCTAATCCTACAACGATGATGTGTGCCATATCTCTTCCTCACCTGACATTGAGTGGTTGAGACCTAAAAAGCCACAGGAGTATGCAAAGTGAGGTTCAAATCAAAACCAACGTTAGGCTCCAGACAAAGCCTATGCCCAATCCACTGTGTGAGATCCTCAACGGTGAAATTCTCCTCACTACTTTCGGCAACCTTGAGAGCCACTTCGATCAATTCATCATCTGAAGCAGTAATATCGTAACCATTCCGTCGCAGGAAGATTTGCAAGATAGCTGCTCCTGTTCGTTTGTTCCCGTCATGGAAAATATGGCCGCCAATGATAGTCCAAGTCAACAAAGCAGCTTTCGCAACCAAAGTCGGATAGAGGTCTACACCAAAGAGTGGATACTGAATTGCATCCAGTACCCACTCTAAACTACCAGGATTCAACAGGTTTTCAATTCCTTGATACAACCCCCCGGTATGTTCAATATGGTAGCGGTTCAGACCTATGATGTCTCCGCGGGTTGGGAAAATCAAAGTTTAGCCAGCCTCTCCCATAGCTCCGCCCGTTCCTGCAAGACCTCGCGGGTCACTTTTTCCCATATACTCCTCGGTCTTTGGATAACCGGAGAATAAGCATCAAAAAAACTCAAGGTCACACCATCTTTTACTATAAAGCTTTCCAGTTTTACACTCGTAGTTTGTGAAGAAAACCCAGGTTGAACATTCTGCACACGAGATAGTAACATTTTGGACCTCCTACTCTATTTTCCACGACTTCTGTGAAATCCAATTAAATTTCCTCTGCGTTATTGCAGCGATGTCTATTTCTCCCCCGCAGAATTCCGGCCCCAGGACAAACCGATAACGTCCAGTGACTACATTCACCATGTAATTAACGTAATCAATTGCCTCTTGTAAGGGCATCTGTGCAAATGGCACCGGATACTGCAAGGGCTTGAGCGCGTCCTGAACTACGGTCTCCGGAATATTGAATTTATCAGAAATTATTTTTACCGCTCTCTCATCACGTCCGAAATGTAATCTCACAATTGGTTCTGTCAAACCAAACCAGCTCGCGCCGAAGTCCGGTTTACCAGCTATATCAGGGCGTTGATTATGCACACCATCATCAACTGGCACTACAAAACGCCAAATCTCAGGGAAAAACTCGCCTTCCGAATAACCTGCTACGATCATGCCTATACCAGGTCGTCGCTCTTGCGGCAGATCTGCAAACTCATCTTCGTGAACTCGAGAAATATGTTGTAATAGTCCCTCGGCGCACTTGCGAACGCTAAAAGAGTCTCTGTGTTTTTGCTTGTATTGTTCGTCAGATTCCCAATGATTATCATGCTCCCACTCGCGCACGAGACTTTCCAGGGTACGAGGACCAATGAATGCGTTTCCCCAGGTAAGAACCCCTATTGGAAAATTTCCAATTTGCAATAATTTCTTTGCGTTATAGAAGGTTTTAAGTACGCCTTCTTGCTCGGTCACAGGACCTTTGATCTTCCCCATGAGAGTAGCAGCGCTGTCAGCAGCGAGTACTAAACCTTCACTTACCTTTGCAACGATAACCACGCTCATTTTTAGCCTCTTAGTTTTAGGATTCAGATGCAAACTCTACCCATAGTATAAATGCAAAGAGTAAAAAATCAACTTGTACGTATTCTAGGGCTTTCGTAGCAGTCATCCTAAATGACGAAATTTGTCATTCAGTCAATTTTCGTCACAGGGGGTATATAATTGGTGAACAATTGGGGGGTTGCCCCTTCTGAACTCTACTACAATCCCTGCCCCTCTGGCCTCCGACGATGAAACGAGAGCCAGCCCGGCGGGTTTATTTTCGGAGCAGTCGCTAAAACGCTGGGACGCTGAGCCGCACCCAGTTACTAATCACCAGTCACTAACTTATTTTCGGAGCAGCAGATACTGCACATCCATCATAACTGGCACATACAACAAAACAGGTAGGCGACATCCATCGCCTACCTGCTATTTGCTGTACGTAATTCCAGCAGCTGATCTAACGCTTGGTGTACTGAGTCGCCTTGCGCGCGCGTTTAAGACCTGGCTTTTTGCGTTCCTTCTCCCGCGAATCCCGGGTCATAAAGCCGGCCTTGCGCAGAGCCGAGCGGAACTCCGGATCAACCTTGACCAATGCCCGGGCGATTCCCATACGGATCGCCTCGGCCTGCCCGGTGATACCGCCCCCTTTGACCAGGACGGTCATATTGAATTGCGCGCCGACATTCGATACCTCGAAAGGCGCCTTAGCACATTCCCAGTCCTTCTGGCGGCCAAAATACTCATCGTAAGGTTTGCCGTTCACCAGCATCTTACCGTCACCCTCAGGATAAATGCGAACACGCGCAACAGCGCGCTTCCTGCGGCCTAGGCCCTCATAATATTTCATGTCTGCCATTCTCGCCTCCCTTATAGAGCCAGCGGCTTAGGCTGCTGCGCCTCGTGCGGGTGATTGGGACCCGCGTAAACCTTCAGTTTCTTGAACATCTGGCGGCCCAAAGGCCCACGGGGCAACATGCCCTTGACTGCGGCCTCAATGACCCGCTCCGGGAACTTCTCCAGCTGCCGGCGCAACGTGATTGACTTCAGTCCACCGGGGTATCCGGTGTGGCGATAGTAGAGCTTCTGATCCAGTTTGCGGCCTGTGACCTTCACCTTTTCGGCGTTGATCACGATGATGAAGTCACCGACATCCACATGGGGGGTATATTCCGGCTTGTGTTTACCCCGCAACACGCGAGCGATCTCCGTGGAGAGCCGTCCCAGGATCTTATTCGTGGCGTCCACGACGTACCATTCCTGCCGAATCTCGCCAGGTTTAGCCATGTACGTCTTGTGCATCCTTGCTTTCTTCACTTTATCCTCACTCAACCTGATAGGTCTCAATAGATTTATGGTTCCCCTGAAAAAAGGTCATTCTCACCACAGAGACACAGAGGACACGGAGAAGATGGAAAAATTTGCTGTTTGGTTTAAGAAAATTACACTTTACCCGTCAAAAAGTTAATTTTTTCAAGGTCAAGTTTAAACTCTCTGTGCTCTCTGTGTCTCTGTGGTAAATTTCCTAGTTTTTTCAGTAGACTCATTTATTACTTTTTATAGAATTCAGCAGCGGCGAGCTAACTCACCGCTCATCATTGCTGTGCTCAACTACAAGCGCCGCCAGGTTCATTGACAGTTGAACTCCGCTCATAGGTAACTGCCTTGAGAGTCAATCCCCGCGCAGCTACCGCAGGCCCGGCCCGGCGGCGATCCTGCGTTCGCAGAATCTCACCAAAATCCTCTGGACTTAGCGCGCCGTATCCGACACGGAGCAATGTCCCCACCAACATCCGTACCATGCGGTAAAGAAAGGCATTAGCTTCGATATCAAATGTCAGCCAGCAGCCATCTTCTTTCCACACCGCGCGGAAAACCTCGCGGACGACATTCTTCCCCTGCGGAGGTGAACCGAAGGCGTAAAAAGCATGCATTCCCACCAACTGCTGCGCTGCTGCCTGCATCGCCGCCACCGCGAGGGGACGGGCTATGTGCAAGCTATAACGGCTCACCAGCGGGTTTCGCACCGGCGCACGGTAAATCGTGTAACGATACCAACGCCGCCGCGCGTCAAAACGCGGATGAAATCCCTCTGCCGCCGGCTCCAGGCTCAAGATAGCGATCTGTTCCGGCAACAGCGCGTTCCACCCTCGGTGGAGGTCTGTCAGGCTATGTCGCCACACCGGCTCGCAGGCGATTACCTGTCCTGCAGCGTGAACGCCGGCGTCGGTGCGCCCAGCTGCCAGAATGCGAGTGAACGTCCCGGTCAGCTGTTCCAGGCTACGCTCAAGTTCCTCCTGGATACTGGGAGCATTTGCCTGACGCTGAAAACCACTGTACTCTGTGCCATCGTAGGTGACAACGGCTTTCACCCGCACAGATCGTTCTCCGTCTACCTCTGTACCGCCTATTATTCCGCTACCAGTTCTAAAAGTACCATCGGAGCAGCATCCCCGTGGCGCGCCCCCAGTTTGAGCATCCGGGTATAGCCACCCGGCCGCTCCATATAACGTGGTGCAATTTCATCAAAGAGCTTCTGCACAACCTTGCGGTCGCTCAAGCGCGCGCGCGCCAGACGGCGGGCGTGTACTCCCTTAGCGGGATCCGTTTCCTCGTCTGCCAGGCCGTGCTTGGCCAATGTAATCAGCTTCTCAGCCTGGCCTCGGATCGCCTCTGCCTTCGCGCGTGTGGTGCGAATCTGCTCATAGCGGAACAAATCCGTCGTCAGATTACGGCGTAGCGCCTTCCGATGAGCCGTTGAACGGCTCAATTTCTTACCCGCGACACGATGTCGCATTCTCAACCTCCTGCAATAGGATCGGGGCTATTCCTCTACGAGAATCTCGTTCTCGTCGGATAAAAAGCCCTTTTCATGGAGTTGGCGTTCCAACTCCTCCAGAGATTTCTCGCCAAAGTTGCGGATGGCAAGCATGGCTTCCTTCCCGTGCCGCACCATCTCCAATACCTCACCGACGTTGGAGATACCGGTGCGCTTGAGGGCATTGTAAACCCGCACCCCCAGTCCCAAGTCCTCAACGGGCATCGCATACGCCCGGCTGGGGACGTCCTCTGCCTGAAGATCCTCAACGGTTTCGACTTCCTCAATCACCATCTCCGCACCGGCGATCAGATGTAAGTGTGTCACCAGGATGTGAGCCGCTTCCTTCAAAGCGTCCAGCGGCATGATACGACCATCGGTCCAAATTTCCATCGTGAGCCGGTCATAGTTGGTGAGCTGACCCACACGCGCCGGGTCCACATGAAAAGCCACCCGACGCACGGGGCTGAAGATCGCATCTACCGGCAAAACCCCGATAGGCATCCGCCCGCGTCCCACGCTCGATAAGTAACCCCGGCCTCTCTCTACCGTGAACTCGAAGTCCAAATGGACATCGTTGCCGTCAACGGTAAAGAGGTAAAGTTCAGGATTCACGATCTCGATCTCCGGCGGCACAATGATGTCACCTACCGTCACGACCCCTTCCCCATCAACCCGTAGGTTCAGGTATTGAGGGCCTTCACCCTCCATGATGAGCCGCACCTGTTTGAGGCGCAACATCATCTGGATGACATCTTCCCGCACACCGGGGATGGCAGTGAATTCGTGGGAAATATCCACGACCCGCATGGCGGTGATGGCGGCTCCCTCCAGGGAGGAAAGCAACACACGTCGCAGGGAATTTCCCAGAGTCACTCCATACCCACTCTCCATAGGGCCGATGATGTACCGGCCATACTGTTGGGTATTAACGTCCACCTCTACTTTGGGCAGAACTGGCGCTGATAACACTTAGCCTCCTGTCTGCTTAACGTGAGTAGAATTCTACGATGAGCTGTTCCTGCACCGGTACGTCAATTTCCTGTCGATCCGGCAAGGCCAGTATCCGTCCGGCCAGACTTTCTTCGTCCAGTCCCAACCACGACGGAACACTGCGCTTGCCCAACAAGTCCTTGCGTATCTTGAAGTACTGTGCACGGCGGCTCTCAGGGCGCACGGCAATCACATCACCTACTCGCACGGCAAAGGAAGGGATGTTCGTCTTCCGGCCATTGACGGTAAAGTGACCATGCTGTACCAACTGCCGGGCCTGGTTGCGGGAATCGGCCAACCCTAGCCGATACACCACGTTGTCCAGGCGTGTTTCCAAAAGGATCAACAGATTCTCACCGGTCAACCCCGTGCGTCGTTCCGCTTCGCGGAAGTAGCGGCGGAATTGACGCTCCAGAACACCATAAAAACGGCGTGCTTTCTGTTTCTCGCGGAGCTGGAGGGTGTAGTTAGATGCCTTGCGGCGGCGGAAGGATTTTTCCTTCCCGTGCTGCCCAGGCGGATAAGAACGGCGCTCGAAGGGGCATTTACCTGCATAGCATTTCTCCCCCTTCAGATAGAGTTTCACGCCCTCACGGCGGCAAAGCTTGCATACAGGGCCTAAATATCGGGCCATAAATTCCCCCTAATTCCGTCGCTTCTTAGGTGGACGGCACCCATTATGAGGGATAGGGGTCATGTCCACGATGGAGCGTACCCTCATACCGGCGGCAGCGATCGCGCGCAACGACGACTCGCGGCCTGGCCCAGCGCCCTTCACAAAGACATCCGCCTCTTGCATTCCATCATTGTTCATCGTCTCTTTCACGGCCCTCTCTGCAGCCAGACGAGCCGCAAAGGGCGTGCTCTTACGCGAGCCTCTGAACCCCACAACGCCGGCACTGGACCAACGCAACACACTCCCCTCCGGGTCGGTCACAGTCACGATCGTATTGTTGAAGGTAGTGTGAATGTA
>JAUWHU010000320.1 GCA_030605705.1 Thermoflexia bacterium
GCGGCTTTGGGTAGCGTCAACGTCAGCACGCCATTCTTGAACTCGGCCTTTGCCTTGTCCTCCTCCACCGGGATGTTCAGCGTCAGAGTGCGGCGGAAGGGGCCGTAAGTTCGCTCGTTGAGCAGGTACTTCACGTTCTCCAGCGGGGGCTTCAATTCCCCTGTGATGGTCAGCTGATCGTCCTCCAGGGTGATCTCGACATCCTCCGGGTTCAGGCCGGGAATCGAGGCCACGATGATGAGTTCCTCATCCGTGGTATAGGCATCCAGCGGCAGGCGCACCACGGATTCCGTTTCCCACTCCCGCCGGGTAAACCGGGAGGGGACAAAGCTGGCCTCCATCAGCCGGTTCATGGCGTCACGTAACGAAACCAAATCCCTTACCGGGTTGTGATACAGTATAGACATGATAAACCTCCTTTAGATTGGGTCGCCTGGGGTTTCCGCCCCCCGGCGACGGTGAGTCACTTGCTCCTGATCTTGATGAACTTACGCTTAGCTTCCTCGGCCTTGGGTAGCGTGAGCGTCAACACACCATTCTCGAATTCCGCCTGGGCTTTGTCGGCCTTGATGTCAGTGGGAAGAGTAAAGGAGCGGCAGAAGGAACCGTAGTGGTGCTCCTGGTAGAAGTAATCCCCTTGCTTGTTTTCAGCCTTTTCCTTGGTCTCACCCTTGATGGTGAGCGTATTGCCGACCGTGGTGATTTCCACGTTTTCCGGTTTGACGCCGGGCAGCGCAGCCTTGACCACGATGGTATCACCGGTCTCGTACATGTCCACGGCGGGCAGAGATGCTGCGAGGCCTTCCAATATGCCAAAAGGATGGATGAAGCTCTCTTCCAACAGCCGGTCTACGGCCGACCGCAGCGAAACGAGATCACCCCATGGCTCTCGACGACGCAAAGTATACATACGTCACCTCCTGTTGATAGTTTAGCGGAACCCCGTTGGCTCCGCTTTATACTTATATATAATCCCCTAAGATTAGAAATGGATAAGCGAAACATAAGAAATACATTAGAAATTCCGTCTCCTTAGCAATTTGTGGCGCTACTGAAAAAACTACTTGAACCGCCAAGAAAAATTAAAGGGAAGGTTGAGAATCTTGCGAAATCTCATCCAAAACATAAACAAGTTGCCGGTAGACTTTGAAAAACTTTGCGCCCTTGGCGTTCTTTGCGGTTAGAAAACCTTTTTCAGTGGCGTCATTTGTGCATTTCAGCGAAATTCCTTATAATAGAGGCCAGGAGGGAAAATGATTGAGGGTCTTTCAAGTTTAGCTTCGGCATTTGGACTTTCCGCCTCGGCAGGGCTGAACGCCTACATCCCCATGTTGATCGTGTCGCTCCTGGGACGGTTCACCTCGCTGGTGCAACTGGAAAAGCCCTGGGACGCGCTGACCAGCTGGTGGATCATCGGGCTGCTAACGGTGCTGCTCGTCGTCGAGACACTCGCGGACAAGATCCCGGTGGTTGACTCCATCAATGATGTCATTCAGACCATCGTTCGCCCCACGGCGGGAGCTGTTCTCTTTGCCGCCACCACCCAAAGCGCCATTCACATCCACCCGGTGTTGGCGCTGGCCTGTGGAGTGATCATGGCGGGTAGCGTACACGCCGTCAAAGCGGGTGCGCGTCCCGTCCTCACGGCGACCACGGGCGGGACGGCCAATCCCCTCGTCAGTACCCTGGAGGACATTCTCGCCATCGTCACCTCGTTCATCGCCATCATCTTCCCCTATCTCATTGTGATCTGGGTGCTGCTACTGGCGCTGCTGATCTATCTCATCGCGCGTCGCCACCGGGAGCGCACAGCTACCGGATAGCCGCACCAAACGGACATTCATATTTCGGCATGACTTTCAGCTATTTAGCAAAGGAGATCTTATGACACAGGAACCGATTCGTTTAGAACCAAACACCCTTCCACCCCAGGAACCAGCGTACACCCCACCCACAGATTATTCCTACCCCGTGGAGCCAGAGAAGAAGAATAACAAAACGCTCATCATCATCCTGGTCGTGGCCGCCGTGCTGCTGCTCTGTTGTTGTTGCGGTGGCATCGGCTGGTTCCTCTGGAACAATGGGGACGACATCATGCGGGAATTAGGAGCTATGCCGCCACTGCTTTTCGTGTAACCCGGGTTTGTCCCTGGTCACGCCACGACACCCCAGGCGCTCTGAGCCTGGGGCGTTGTGGTATGTGTTCGTCTGGGCGTAGTAACGACTTTAGTAGTTCAGAGCGACTGAAGTCGCTACTACGTCGGCGTAAGTTTTGAGCGGAATACCCAAATGAGACGCAGCTATTCGCTCCTACATCGTGATGAATATTAGAGTTGCTCCTCAATAAAAACGGGAAGCTTTTGGACACGGATATCACGGATCAACATGGATTTTTCCTTGTTTTTTCACAAAAATATCCGTGTAATCCGTGAAAATCCGCGTCCAATTTCTGGTATTCAGGAACAACTCTATTCTCGTTATTTGGCATTGGGGTGGAAGTCGCACTCACACTGCTCCCAGCCCCCGTCTCGGGGGCGTCCCCTGGGCAAGTTTCTCGTCAACCCGCCCCCGGGGACGGGGGCTTAGAGCTTTTGAGAGCAGATGTGTCACTTTTACCACAGTGGTATCTTCTCAATAAATAGAGTGCGGTAAAACATCTGTTATCACTCTTTTTTAACGCAGAGTCGCAGAGAGGCAGAGCCGCAGAGAAAACCATATAAAACTCTGCGCCTTTGCGCCTCTGCGTTAAGAATGAGACTTGCTGCAGGAGAGCCGCTGCTTTGTGTACACAATTTGTGCCGGCGGGCACGGTCTGAAGGCCGGGCCGAGCTGCCCCCAAATATTGAGAAGGTACCCACAGTGCGTTATTTGGCGAGATGGGCTATAATAAGATCATGCAGTCGCTTTCCGAAAAACTCCGGCAGAAGTTAGCCACTCTCCCTACCCGGCCCGGCGTCTACTTGATGCACAAC
>JAUWHU010000335.1 GCA_030605705.1 Thermoflexia bacterium
GCAGGTGGGGCCGGAAGTGCGGGTAATCGTTCTCCTCGCGGGCCTGCCGCCAGGTGACAAATCCTTTTGAAGTCGCCTTAGACAGTTCAGCCACCAGCGACGTGGGTATCTTCGTCATCTTGTCATACTCGCGGCGGGTGACACGGATGAGGCTGGCGTCATCGCTCCCGTAATCCATCCCGGCGACCTCGACCTCGGCAGCTTCCAGGAGCCGCCCCGTCTCTTCGGAGGTGAACATCTCGTGAGCGAGCGAGCTGAGCGTCGCCAGCTGTTCCGCGCGGGCGTTGCTGCCGCCTGGGGGCATGTTGACTTCCTGATCCCAGCCCAGAATGGCGACGGCGTGCTGCAGGTCGTGCGGCCGGTAAAGATGCTGCTGCAATTGTGCTACCTTTTCTCCCATTTTTTCTATCTCCTCTTGGAAAATTAAAGTTCCCACTATAAGCCGTTAGTTACCACTCACGTATCCTCTCAAAAAGTGGGGGCAAATCATGGGGCGCAGTAAAAACCAGCCACGAATTACACGAATTTCACTAATTTTCCTCTCTTTTTCGTGTTAATTCGTGAAATTCGTGGCAGAAAAAAGCAAGACCGGCCCGAGACGCCCCGGATTATTGAGATGATACCCACTCACTCTCAATTATATGCGCCACACTCCGGAGACAAGGGTAAAACTTCCTCGCTGCCGGAGCATCCGTCACTGTTTCGAAAATCAGTTAGTGACTGGTAATTGGTGATTAGTACCTCATCAATCAAATCCTGGCACAAAGAACAAGAAATTCAACGCAGACGTAGTATGGGCAGGCAGTGCCCATAACGCGGAGGGCGCAGAGTTTTTTCTGTCTTTCTCTGTGTTCTCTGTGCCTCTGTGGTGAATTTCCTTTTTGGTTCTGGCTTGTCCAGGTTAGCGACTGCTCCGAAAATAACTCGGCTTGTAGTAGGCGATTTATCGCCGTGATTCGGGCAACAGGTATTGCACGAGATGTGACAGCGCGGCCTGTGCCGAAGATTCCCGGTTCGCCTCGCGGGCGCCGCGCCACACGTGCCGCCAGACCCAGCGCTCACCGGGCACGGCGAGGGCGATGTAGGTGAGACCCAGCGGCTTCTCCGACGTCCAGCCCCCCGGCCCGGCGATACCGGTGATACTCACTCCCACGTCCGCCCCCGTCAGCCGGCGCGCGCCCACCGCCATTTCTAAGGCCGTTTGTGGGCTGACTGCGCCCCAACGCTGCAGAGTCGTCTCCTGCACCTGCAGGAGGCGCATCTTGAGGGCGTCGGCGTAGACAATCGCGCCCCCGACGAAGTACGCCGAGCTCCCTGGAACCTCCGTGATGTGGTATCCCAGTAGCCCGGCCGTACACGACTCGGCCACCGCCAGCCGCCAGCCCCGTGCCCGTAAGAGCGGGGCGATTTCGTAAGCCTCACGCATAGATTACCTCACTTGCGTCCCTGATGTCCCGTTTAACGCGCCGCCAGCTCTCCCTGCACCATCTCCACCAACGAACTGGCCTGGAGCGATGCCGGGTTGTAGCACTCTCCGCCCAAGTGCTCAGCCAAAGCCTGCGCGTACCCCTGATCAAAATCAGTGTTCTCCATGTTGATTACCACGGAGCGCACTTGCGCCTCCTGCAGCTGCTCGGCAATGAGATAAGCCTCCTGTTGCGGCGGGAGCTCCCCCATCGAAACGTTGCCCGCGCCGTCGGTGAGAATGATCATCAGCGGCGTCAGCTCGGGGTGGCGCAGCGACTCCTGTTTGAGCGTCTGCCCGGCCAGCCAGAGACCCGCCGAAAGCGGTGTTTTGCCTCCTACCGGCAGATTAGTTAGCAGCCTCTTTGCCAGTTCAACGCTGTTGGTGGGCGGCAAGACCAACATGGCCTGATCCTTCTGAAAAACGATCAATCCCACCCGGTCACGGCGTTGGTAAGCATCGGTGAGCAGCGAAAAAATGGCCCCTTTCGTAGCCTGCATACGATCCTCGACGGCCATGGACCAGGAGGCGTCCACCACGAAAAGGATCAGGTTGGCCGCCCGGCGCACGCGCACCTTGCGTTGATAATCCTGGGAGCGCAACTGTAGCGCCAAACCCTGGGGATGATCGGCGTGGCGTTTCCGTTGATAGGGCGCGGCGGCCCGCAACGTCGCATCTAATGCCAGATCAGAGGGGTCGCGCGGCGAGGGGCGCGCCCGCACGTAACGCCCGCGCTTGAGTGTAGTGACTGTCCGGCTGCGCCGTCCGCCTGTGGAGCGTTCCCGGCGGTCCAGGGGCGTTTCCAGGCGGCGAGGGTCGAAAGCCTCGCCGATCTGCACCTGCTGCCCCCCATCCCACCATTTGCCGTCGCTGGGCCATTGGGGGACGTTCTGCATGACTTCTTGCTCCTGAGGGGTGGAGGACTCTGGGGATGCCTCCGGTTCTCCCTCAGGAAGCGTCACACTTTTTTTCGGGGGCCCTCCCCCTGCAATTGTGGCAGTATCTCGTGCTGGTGCGCCTGCTCCTCCTGCGCCCGCTCGCGAGCCTCGCCCACGCGCTGTTCGAGCTCCTCCAGTGAAGTCTGTATCTCGTCGAAGGGACGTCGCTTCAGCCGGTGCGGGAGCGCGAGCTGCGCCGCCAACATGATGTCCAGGTCATTGACGCGAGTGCGACATTCCCAGGCTGCGTGCGCCACCGCCGTCTTGAGGATCACCAAATCGGCGCGATGTCCATCCACGCCCAGATCGCCCATCATCACCGCGATGGTCGCCAAGTCAGCGCGGCTGTAGCGCACGGTGGGGAGAATGCGACGCGCTTCCTCGATCTTGCACGCCAGATCCACCTCGCGGGGCCGCCACTCTTCGTAGAAGCCCTCGGCGTCCTGCTCGAAGGCCAAGTTGCGCTCCATGATCGCCATGCGCGCGTCCACGTCGCGTACGCCGACCACATCCACGCAGAGCGCGAAGCGGTCGAGCAGCTGCGGGCGCAGATCGCCCTCCTCCGGGTTCATCGTGCCCACCAGGATGAAGCGCGCCGGGTGCTGGAAGGAGATGCCTTCGCGCTCCACCGTGTTGACCCCCATCGCCGCCGCGTCCAACAGCACGTCCACGATGTGGTCGTCTAACAAATTGACCTCGTCCACGTAGAGAATTCCCCGGTTCGCCGCGGCCAACACCCCCGGCTCGAAGTGTCGCTCGCCTTTTTGGATTGCGCGCTCAATGTCCAATGTCCCCACAACGCGATCTTCCGTCGCGCCCACGGGCAGTTCCACGAAGGGGACCCGGCGCGTGACACGGGGCAACGTCTCGCCTTGCGCCACGCGCTCGTGGCACAGCGTACACCAGGTAGCCGGCTGATCGGGGTCACACCCGAAGGGGCCATCAGCCACCACCTCAATCTCCGGCAGCAATGCGGCCAGGGCGCGCGCCGCCGTGGACTTCGCCGTGCCGCGCTCCCCCCGAATCAACACGCCGCCGATACGAAAATTGATCGCGTTGAGAACCAACGCGCGCTTCATGCGCTCCTGATTAACGATTGCCGTGAAGGGAAAAACCAAACGTCCGTTATATGTCACAATACCTCCTGGTAGACCTCCGAGGTCTTTGGTGCAAGATTTGCCTGTCAAAGTACTTACCAAAGACGGAATTTCGCCGCCGCAAGGCAGATGCGTAGACCTCGGAGGTCTGGGGCCGGTCAGCCTGAGCGAGCACCACAATTCCATTATACCCGATTCCGGCAGTCGGCAATCAGCCATCAGCCGTCAGCGGTCGGCAATCAGCAGTCAGATTACAACCTTTCCCAAAACCGCGCGTAGGGATATAATGTAGCGAGCGTCTATTTTTTTCAGAGAGTCACCTATTCAACACCAAAAAGGAGTTGCACTATGCGAAGTCACGAGGTTGATTATCAAATTTTTGGCGATGACCTGCAATTCGTCGAGGTCGAACTCGATCCCCGCGAGACGGTGATCGCGGAGGCCGGGGCCATGATGTACATGGAAGAGGACATCACTTTCGAGAC